>JAHEEJ010000368.1 GCA_024640705.1 Deltaproteobacteria bacterium | reverse complement strand
ATGAGGTCTTCGCGGCCTTCGAACGCCTCTATCGCGAAGTCGAAGACGTCCGCTCGATCCTGCTCGACACGGACCGCACCAGCGCTCGCCTCGTCGTCAATCCCGCTCGGGTCGTGATCGATGAGACGCGCCGCTCGTTCGCCTACCTGAGTCTGTACGGGGTTGCGACGGACGCGGTGTTGGTCAACCGCGTGCTGCCGCCGGAAGCCGCCACGGGCTATTTTTCGCGTTGGGCGCAGCGCGAACGCGCCGAACTCGAGGAAATCGAGCAGTCGTTTCCCGTGCCGCAATTTCGCGCTCCGCTGCATCCCACCGAGCCGATCGGATTGGAGGCCCTGCGCGAGCTCGCCACCGAGATCTATGCAGATCGGGATCCCGCGGCGCTCTTCACCCGCGCTCGCCCGATCCGGCTCGCCAAGCGAGATGGCGTCACCGTGATGGAAATCGATCTCGTTCACGCATCGACCGACGAACTCGACCTCGCTGTTCACGGCGACCAGCTTCTGGTGCGGGTTCGCGACGCCCGGCGCCGCATCGCGCTGCCGGATTCCGTCGCCGGCCGCTCGATCGAATCTGCCAAGCTGATCGACGGTGTGCTCGAGGTGGCCTTCGAGGCGTCATGACCGGCTCTCCGCTGCGGCCCGCGACGCGTATCGTTTCGCTGGTTCCGAGCGTGACGGAGTCGCTCTTCTGCCTGGGGTTGGGCGATCGCATCGTCGCAATCACGGATTGGTGTGTGCATCCGAGCGATGGGGTGGCGGCCCTGCCCAGGATCGGCGGCACCAAGAATCCGTGTGTTCGTCAGATTCTCGAACGCGAGCCGGACCTCGTGATCGCCAATCGAGAAGAAAATCGCGAGCCGACCGTGGCTGCGCTGCGCGCGGCCGGGGTCGAGGTCTGGGTCACGAACCCGCGAAGCGTACGAGATGGCGTCGCGCTGTTGCGCGAACTCGCGGAGCTGGGGGCGACCGCGCAAGCCGTCGAGTCCGTCGTGCGGCCGGTGGAAGAGGCCGTGCGCGCGGCGGAAGCGCTGCGCCCCGCGCGGGGCGTGCCGGTCTTCTGCCCGATCTGGAAGAAACCGTGGATGGCGGTTGGCGGTGACACCTACGCGTCGAGCTTGTTGGAGCTCTGCGGCGGCGCCAACGTGTTCGCCGATTTTGGCGATCGGCGCTATCCGATCGTCGAACTCGAGCAGATCGTGGCGGCGGCGCCCGAGGTCATCCTGCTGCCGAGCGAACCCTACGACTTCGGTCCGCGCGACGCGCGCGAGCTTGCGGCGCTGACACTTCCGGCGGCCCGAAATGGCCGGATTCATTTCATCGACGGCACTTTGGTGTCGTGGTACGGTCCGCGGATTGAGGCCGCGATCGCGACCCTGCGGAGCTTGTTCTCCGATTGAGGGCGCTGTTCCCCAACCGGGGGGCGCGCGGCGGGCGTGGAGATCAGGTCGACAAGAGGGGCTTTTTGCACCCACTTTGAAAATCGAGAGTGCGAAAAGATCGCGCAATTGCCGATCGGTGTTCAAGCGCAGGAGCAATCCGCCGAAGAGAAGCACAGCGAAGTCGGTGGCAATGGATCGGAGCTGCCGCCGCGTTGAGAGAGGCGTGACGAAATAACGTGAGCCGCGCGAAGCAAAATTCAGTCGATCGACTCGCCATCGGGGTGCGCCGCGCGGCCTGGATGGTGCTGTCGCTGCTGCTGCTCGCCGCGCCCGCCCAGGCCAATCAGATCAACCAGGTTCGCGTCGGCAACCACCCGAGCTTCACCCGCCTCGTCTTCGAGATGGATGGGTTTGCGGGTTATCAGGTGGAGCGCCAAACGGGAGCCGACGGTGTGGAGCAGCTCACCGTAACCCTCGAAGCTTCGACGCCCGCACGCGAGATCACTTCCAAGAGCGTTGGCATCGAATCGGTCAGCATTGCGCAAAGTGCCGATCGCGCGATCGCGCAGATCCGCCTGCGCAAGCCCGGCCTTCAAATGAAGGAAATGATTCTTTCGAATCCGCCGCGCATCGTGCTCGACTTCGTGCACTCGGCCGCTGCGGTCGCAGAGCTGACCGGCGACCCCTACGCGAAACCGGCTCCCGCCGAGCCGAAGCCCGAGCCGAAGCCCGTCGTTGCGAAGGTCGAGCCGAAGCCGGAGCCCGTCGTTGCGAAGGTCGAACCGAAGCCGGAGCCGAAGCCCGTCGTTGCGAAGGTCGAACCGAAGCCGGAGCCGAAACCCGTCGTTGCGAAGGTCGAGCCGAAGCCGGAGCCGGAGCCCGTCATCGCCAAGGTCATCGAGCCGAAGCCCGCGCCGAAGGTCGACCCCATCTCTGTTCCGGTCGAGCCGACGCCCAACCCGGTATCCGTTCCGGTCGAGCCCGAAAATTTGTCAGAAGCGACCGGGACGACCGACTCGGCGCAGGATTCCGAAGACACCGCGTCGTCGATCGCTGCTGCAGAAGCGGATCGCCGCGCGGCGCTTCGCGACTCGATTCCGGGCGCCCACAAGCCGGATGATTGGCAGCCTCCGATCGAACCCACCGAGGAATCGGCACCCGAGCAGATCGCCGATGCCGCGGAGGCCACCGAGGAAGCTCCGCTGGGTTCTGCCTCGCGCGCGGTGAAGCCGGTCACGGATGCTGCGCAGCGCCGGGCGCCGAGCCCGTCCGACATCAACCGACGGGCCGACAAGCCCAAGCCCGCGAGTTCCGGCCTGCCGTTCGACATGCTGACGCTGGCGGGGATTGCAGCGGCTGTGCTGGTCGTCCTCGTCGTGGCCGTCCGACTCTTCCGCAGGCGATCGCTTCCGCAGGATCTCGACGTCACGACGCTTGCGGACGCGTTCGACGACGGTGCCGCTGCTTCGGATAGCGAAACTTTCGAAAGCAAAACTTCTGATGGCGAAGCGAGTGATCGGATCCCCGCCGCGGGATTCGCGATGGACGATTCAGCGACCGATGACGGCCCCGTGCCGTTGGTCGAAGAGCAGAACACCGCAGCCTATTCGCTGAGTGAAGTGGCTGCGAATGGAAACGAACCGGTAACCGGGCTGTACGACGAGGACTCCGAGGGAGAAAAACCGATGGACATGGAAACCACCGATCTGCCGACCGAGCGCGATAATTTCAGCGTGCCGCCCGTCGCCATGGGTGGCGACAGCGACCTGTCTCAGCTCGTTCAGGAGCTCGCGAGTCGCATCGCCAACCTCGAAACCCGGCTCGACGAAGCCAACGACAGTCGCGAGCGACTGGAGCGCCAGGTTGCCGCCCAGAGCGAGGAGCTTCGCGTGCAGCGCGCCGCCATCGCCCGGACGCAGCGAGCCCTCCGGAGTCTGAGCCGGTCCGAGGAAGATCAGGCCACAGAGCCCGCTTTGCGCGAACCCAGCCAACCGGCCAAGTAGCTCGCCATGGGCCTCCGGCAGCGCTGGCCCTGTGCTGGCCTGTCGCTGCCGCGCGGGGTGAACCCGCCCGTTTACGCGGTGTCAGATTCCAGCAGACTCTCCGCCAGAGCGGAGCAGCGGCGGATCCGGTTTCTGGATCCATGGGTTAGACTTCGCCTGGTGGTGATCTGAGCATGTATACCCAGTTCTACGGGCTGAACGAGAAGCCCTTTTCGCTCACCCCCGATCCCCGCTTTCTGTTTCTCTCGGAATCCCACCGGGAGGCACTCGCTCATCT
>JAHEEJ010000070.1 GCA_024640705.1 Deltaproteobacteria bacterium | reverse complement strand
AGTACAAGCCCTCGTATTCCTGGAAGTAGATCTCTCCCGCATCGTAGACTTTTTGCAGGATCTCCTGAACGACGCGCTTGTGATCCGGATCGGTGGTACGGATGAAGCGGTCGAACGAGAATCCGAGCGCCTTCCAGGTGGAGCTGAAAGCCGCCGAATATTCGTCGGCGATCTCCTGCGGAGACACCCCGCGCTGCGCGGCGATTTCGGCGATCTTGTCGCCGTGCTCATCGGTGCCCGTGAGAAAGAAGGTGTCGTCACCCGCCATCCGGTGGTAGCGGGCGACGGTGTCGAGCACGACGGTCGTGTAGGTATGGCCGATGTGTGGCTCCGCATTCACGTAATAGATCGGCGTCGTGACGTAGAAGGGGTTGCTCATCGCAGTGTGGACTCGCGCAGCGCGAGCAGCGCGCGCTCCACCACCATCTGGGGGTTCGCGTTGCGCTGTGACAATGTCTTGCGGCAATCGTTGAGGGTGCTGAATGCGTCGAGCTCGTGCGTGACGTTGGCCGCGGTATCCCGCACCGCGTCGGCCACGCGATCGCGCATCCACAGCGACGCGGTTTCGAGCAGCGTTTCTACGCCGCCGACGACGGTGGCGCGCGCGCCGCGGTATTCCGCCGCCCAATCGAGCAGTTCGGGAATGCCCGCCGTCGCGATCCCGTCGAGGCGCGCGCGCATCGCGATCCGCTCGGGATCCTGCTGCGCGGCAGCGGGATCGGCTTCGAAGCGAACGCGCTGGCAACGCGAGCGCACGGTCGTGAGCAGGCCCGTTGCGGTCGCAGTCGCCAGCACCAGCGTGGTTTGCGGCGGCGGCTCTTCGAGGATCCGGAGCAGCGCATTCTGGGCTTCTTGATTCATCCACTCGGCATCGGCGATGACCGCAGCGCGCCGGCCGCCCTCGGTGGATCGCAGGTGAAGCGCGTTTTGCAGCGCTCGGATCTGGCGGATGCTGACGCGGGTGCTGCCTTCGCCTCGCTCGACCCAGAAGAGATCGGCGTGATCACCGACGTGGCGCAGCAGCGGTCCCTTGCTGCCGGCTCCGTCGAGCGGGATCGGCTCCCCGGGGCTCGATCGCCGGCAATCGACGCATTCTTCACAGGGGCCGTCCGGCTGCCGGCACACGAGGGCTCGAACGAAGTCGAGGGCCGCGTCCTGCGGCGCCGCTCCAGGGCCGGACAGTAGGTACGCAGAGTGGATGCGGCCGCTTTCGAGGCTGCGGCGCAGGAGAATCGGCGAATCACCCGAAGCGGTAGACATGGGGCGAGCAGTCTAGCACCACCCCCAGGCGCGGGGGTACGCTCGCATCCGATGATCCACCAACCCGAAGATGCCCGACCGCGCCGAACTCCGGTAGCGGTCGGTGCCCTGATCGCCGTCAACGCGATCGTCTTCGGCTACGAGATGATCCTGTCGGGTGGACCTGCCGCAGATGGCGCCGCCGTGGGTGAGTTCGTCGCTACCTGGGGATTGGTTCCCCGGGAATTTCTGCGCGAGATCGCCGACCCGGGTGCGACGAGCCAGATCGTCTGGTTTACGCCGATCAGTTCGCTGTTTCTCCACGGCAGTTTGCTTCACCTGGTGTGCAACCTGCTCTATCTCTGGGTCTTCGGCGCGGAGATCGAGGATTGGCTCGGAGGGCTTCGCTTCCTGGGCTTCTACCTCGCGTGCGGTCTGGCCGCGTCGGGGTTCCAGATCGCGAGCGATCCCAGCTCCTACGTGGCGACGATCGGCGCGAGCGGCGCGATCTCGGGCCTGCTCGGCGCGTACGTGGTCTCGTATCCGCACCGACGGCTGCGGCTGCGATGGCCGACCGTGCCGCTCCCTGCGATTTTATTTCTGCTGCTCTGGATTGTGATCCAGGTCCTATCCGGGATCGACTATCAGTCCGCAGAGGAGGGGGGATCAGCCTGGTGGGCGCACACGGGCGGATTTCTGGCCGGAATCGCGCTCACGCGCTTGATGAGGGTGCCTTTTTCCCACGCTCACGATTGCGCATCGGATCCCCAAACCCCCGGTAACGCCTAAAAGACTTTGCGCTCAAGTCTTCCGGCGCGCGCGCCGATCCAGCCGACACGCTTGCACGCGTATGGACCGCAGGTCCGCGGTGCACTGGGCGTCGGCACTCGGCGTAGTGGACGTAAACAGTCGGTTTTTGGGAGGGAGTTCGAAGATGGCAATCAACGCATTTGGTCGGGGCCGGGAGTCGGATTACGAGGGGCAGGCCAGCTCCAGTTCGTCCTCATCCAGCAGCAGTTCATCCGCTTCGGGTGGCCTCACCGCATTCATCGATCAGGGCTCGGAGTTCGAGGGGAAGCTCTCGTTTCGCGACACCGTCCGGATCGATGGTCGCTTTCACGGTGAGATCACCAGCGAGAACACCCTCATCGTCGGAGAGAGTGGCGAGATCGACGCCGAGATTCGCTCGAAGACCGTCGTCGTGAGCGGCACCGTCCACGGCAACGTCATCGCCGAGGCCAAGGTCGTGCTTCACAAGAGCGCGCGCGTCGAAGGCGACATCCAGACGCCGTCGATCGTGGTCGAAGAAGGCGCGATGATCACCGGCAAGATCAGCATGGGCGCGCCGGGCTCGAAATCCGGGAATGCTTCGCTCAAGGCCGTCGCCGCGAAAAGCGACGACAAGACTGCCAAGGACGTGGCGAGCAGCCCAGCCGGGTAGGGGCTGTCAGGTCCGGTGCGCTGCGGCGTATTCCGGATCGTTCACGCGATGCGCTTGACGCTGTCTCCCTCGCGAACGCGGTGGGAGACATGCACCCCCACCTGCTGTCCGGGTTTTGCAACCTCGATCGGCCGATGGTCGAATTCCAGCCGGTCGAGCGTCTGGTAGAAGTCGGTGGTGTGCCCGCGAAAATGAACGGTGTCCCCGGTATGGAGTTCTCCCGGGCCCACCTCGACCACCGCTGCGTCGACCCGCGGAAAGTAGTGGGTCACGACTCCAACCTCGCTCGATTTGGCTGCGGCCACCGTCGGCGGGGTATTCGAAACCCCGGGCGCTGCACTCGCGGCCGTTCGAGCCGGACTCGCGGGCGCCTTTGCGCGCGAGGTCCCCTTCGGCGTCGATTTTCGGGTCGTCTTCTTCCGGACCCCCTTCTTGCGAGAAACCTTCTTCGTCGCGGTCTTGCGCGCGGTGGTCTGCTTTCGGGTCGATTTCTTGGCCGCAGTCTTGCGCGACGAGGTCTTCTTTCGGGTGATCTTCTTGCGCGTACCGGCCGCGCTGCGCGTGGTCTTCTTTCGCGCCGTCTTCTTGCGCGCACTCTTGCTGCGAGGCGTCTTCTTTCGCGCGGGTTTCTTGCGAGCGACCTTCTTTCGCGCGGGCTTCTTGCGCGCGGTCTTCTTCCGGGGCGCCTTCTTCCGCACGGGCTTCTTGCGAGCCGTCTTCTTTCGGCCAGCCTTCTTGCGGGGTGCCTTGCGAGCGGCAGTCTTTTTGCGGGTCACCTTCTTCCGCGTAGATTTCTTTCGGGTGGTCTTCTTCCGGACCGCCTTCTTCCGGGTCGTCTTCTTCCGAGCTGCCTTCTTGCGTGCGGGTTTCTTGCGCGTCGTGGTCTTCTTGCGAGTCGCCATGTCAAGCCCCTCCTGACAGCCATTTTAGAGCGGCCCGGAATTCTGCGTCAACGAATCACCGCTCCCGTTTGAGCTTTTATCCCGTGCGAAGTAGGGTTTCGGGATGCAGGTCATCGCAAAACTATTCGGTGCGGTTCGGGAGGCGGCCGGCGCGAAGGAGCTTTCCCTCACGCTCTCGGACGGTGCCGTGGCGCGCGACGTCTGGGCGCTGTTGCTGGACGAGCATCCCGCGATCGCGCCGTTTGCCGACCGACTCGCGGTCTCGGTCAACCTCGAAATCCGCTCGCTCGACGCGGAACTCCACGATGGCGACGAGATCGCGTTCCTTCCGCCGGTTTCGGGTGGGGCGGGAAACTGCTCGCTCTCGG
This sequence comes from Deltaproteobacteria bacterium, assembly GCA_024640705.1. Lineage (GTDB taxonomy): Bacteria > Myxococcota_A > UBA9160 > UBA9160 > SMWR01 > JACZVU01. The sequence goes on along the minus strand of JAHEEJ010000070.1, from coordinate 9,442 downwards.
ACGGCCCGATCGACGTCGGCAAGGTGGTGGCGCGGGTATCCGGCCCCGGCATGGGGGGCATCGTGACCTTCATCGGTGCGGTGCGAAACCGCGCCCGTGGGCGAGACATCCGCCACCTCGAGTACGAATCCTACCCCGAGATGGCCGAGCGCGAGATGGACCGCATCGCCGCCGAAGCCGCCGAGCGCTGGCCCGGCACCCGCGTCGCCATTGCCCACCGCGCGGGCCATCTCGAAATCGGTGACATCGCGGTCGTGGTCGTCGCTGCCGCACCCCACCGCGGCGAAGCCTTCGAGGCCTGCCGCTACGCGATCGACACGCTCAAGGAATGCGTCCCGATCTGGAAGAAAGAAGTCGCAACCGACGGCGAGTACTGGGTCGATGATCGACCCTAGATCGCAGAACAGGTGCGCAGCAGTGATCGCGCGAAGCGTCATTGGAATCTCGACGGTTTGGGTACTTCTCCTCTCCGTTTGGGAGGATGCGGGAGCCGCATCCTATCGGTTCGAATTCGATGGACACGTCACTTCAATTTACGGAAGTGGTCCCTCGCTGGACGCGACTGGCATGGTTCGGGGCGCACCCGTCCACTACTCGGTTCGCGTGCAGCGCAGTGACGATGGCTACTACTTGAGCGGCGATGGCTCGAAGTGGATCCTTCCAGACGTCTGGAACTCTCCCGAAGACAACCTGGACTACTTCTACGCCGAACTCGTTTCAGCGCCGTATCCTTCGCCGGGCTCCTATTACGGTTGGAACCGCGAATTGTTCTGGGGCGTGGATGAGGTGAGCCCCAGTTTTCCCGATTGCGCCGTGCTCGGACGTCTGTTCGTCGGGGTCGAGCTTTTTCACATCGACGGTTGTCGACCGGTTGCGGACTGGTCGCCGGGAATGTCGGTGGGATCGGGCCACATCTGGCACGACGCGGACACGGGCGAGCCGATCACCATCTACACGACGATGACGGTCACGAGTGCGATCGAAATCCCTGAACCCGTGCCGTCACTCGGTTCGCTGAGTGTGGCCCTCCTCGCGGGCCTGTTGGGGTTTGCGGGCTCGCAGCGGCTACGCGGTCCGCTTCGGGCCTGATCGTCGGCGTCGCGATCTGCGACGGCCTCGAGGCCAGAACCCCGCCTGGGATCGATGCTTTCTCGGCGACGCAGTGCGCTCCTCGAGCATCGCGGCGGATGGCGCGAGCCGCGGTTCGGGTGTAGCGTTTGCTGCACTGAAATGCCCCCGAAAGCGCTCATCGCTGCTCGAGGGCCTCGCTGGGCTCGCCAGAGGCGAATCCACGCATCCGAAGGAGGTGGCGGGTCGTGAAACGCGCAACAGTGGTTGGACTTACGGTATTCGCGGTCATGGCTCTGCCGGTTTCCGCTCGCGCCGACACGGCCAAGAGCATCGTCGAAACCGTGGCGGCCGCGGCACTCACGGGCATCGTCTGCTCGGGCGTCGCGCTGACGGCAGACGACGAAATCGACCCGGAAGATTTCGCCCGCCGGGGTTGGATGATCGGTGCGGGGGGAAGCTACGCGATCGAGACGTTCCAGGACGACGCGCAATCGAACCTCGATCGGATAATCGGGGTTCCCACGAGACTTTCCGTCGACAACAGCCTCGGCTTCAACGGGCGGGCGGGCTACCGCTGCCACCGGCGTTTCTCGGCAGAGTTCGAGATCGAGTGGCTCGACGGTTTCGAGTCCGAAATCTCGTCGGTCGGCTTCGGTGAAATCGGTGAAATCAAATTCGAGCCCATCGTGTACACCGCCAACTTCAAGGGATATCTCCTGACCGGGCGCTATCAGCCCTTCCTGCTTCTTGGCGGAGGCATCACGACGGTGGACGCCAAGCTGACAAAGGACAATGTCGGGCTGGGTCTCTCTTCGAGCCAGAACGAGAACGCGTTCACGATGCGCTTCGGGGGAGGCATCGACCTCTACGCGACGAAGAACGTGGTCGTGAGCCTGCAGGCCGACTACGTGCGCCCCTTCGGCAATCTCGACGATCTGGACTACGTCTCGATCGGCTGGGGCCTCCAGTACCGCTTCTGAGGGGGAGCCGCCCAGGGCTTCGCTGTCTGGGCACGCCTAGCACCGAATCGCAGCACGGAGTTTCTCCGGATCGCGGACGCTGGGCGCTGCCAGCTTGGATTGACGGTCGACGATGAGCGAAACGAGCCCCGCTTCTCACGCACACCACCACCGCAAGAGCGCCGTGGTCGCGGTTCCGACGGCGGTGATCACGGTGAGCGATACGCGCACGCTCGACACCGACACGGGCGGCGCGCGGGTGGCCGAGCTGCTCGGCGCGGGCGGGCATCCGGTCGTCGTGCGCGAGATCGTGAAGGATGAACCCGCGGCGATTTCGGCGCTGCTGGGCGCGTTGTTGGGGCGCGACGACGTCCGCGCCGTGATCCTGACCGGCGGTACGGGAGTGGCGCCGCGCGACGTCACGCCCGACACCGTCGAGCCGCTGCTCGACCGGGTGGTGCCGGGTTTCGGCGAACTCTTTCGACTCCTTTCTTTCGAGGAGATCGGCAGCGCGGCGCTGCTCTCTCGCGCGCTCGCGGGGCTCGCCTCGGGTCGTGTCGTCTTCGTCCTGCCGGGTTCCCGGGGCGCCGTCGAACTCGCGATGCAAAAGCTCATCTTGCCCGAACTCGGGCATCTCGCCGCCGAGGCGGTCAAGACGCGCTGACGCTGGTCCGAAACGCTAAGGATGGCCCACCTCCCGCTCCGTCTGGTCGCCGCCGCAGCGCCGCTCGCCGCGGTCGCTCTGCTCGGGTTTGGTTCGACGCCCGCGTCGGCCGAGACCTTCATCTGGATCGACGAGAGCGGCGTCACCCACATCACCGACGATCCCTCGGGCGTCCCCGAGGACGCCCGAACGGCCGAACAGGGCATCGGCGATCTCTGGAGCAGCCCGGTTGGCGACGATCCCGTATCCGGCTCGTCGCTGGACGCTTCCGAGGCCCGCATCCAGCGCCTGATCCGGGGCGCCGTCGACGATCTGCGCCGCGGTGAAACCGCGCGCGCTTCGGTTTCGCTCAATGCCGTGCTGAGGGAGTCGCCCGGAGAACCGGTTGCGCATTGGTACCTCGCGCTCCTCGATCGACAGCGCGGCCGTTATGACTCGGCCCGCGTACACCTCGAGGCTTTCCTCGCCGCCGCGGGCGACGATCTCGAACCGTGGCGTCAATCGGCGCGCCGCCGGCTGGCGGCACTCGACGACGAAGAGCGGCTGGCGGATCCCAGTGGCGAGCGCGCGTCGGGCCCCTGGCGGGGGCTCTCGAACGCGCACTTTCGCGTCCACTACGACCCGGAGCTCGCGGAGTCCTCTCCCGACTACGCGCAGACCGTGCTGCGATATCTCGAGCAGGCCCGCTCCACCGTCAGCAACCGCCTTGGCGCGGTCCCCGACGAGTCGATGGGCGTGGTCTTCTACGGCAAGGCCGCCTACCTCGAGGCGCACCGGCATCGCTTTTCGTTTCAGACCGTCGGTTTCTTCGACGGTCGAATCCACGTGGTGTCGGCTGCACATCCGGCCGGAGAGCTTCGCGCGCTGCTCTTCCACGAATATTCTCACGCGGTCTTTCGCGAGCAGACCGGCGGCGATCGCCCCTATTGGTTGAACGAGGGGTTCGCCGAAATCGCCGAGCGCGAGTCGCTGCGGCGGACGGGCCTTACCCGCACCGAGAGACGCGCGCTGCGCGACGCGATCGACACGCAGAAGTGGACCCCGCTGCGGCGCCTCGCGCCGAGTTTTTCGGGTCTCGACGACGCAGGTGCGCGCGCCGCCTATCTGGAATCCGCGGCGGCTGCGCTGTGGATTTCCGAGCGCACGGATCGCGCGCAGCGCGCAAAATTGCTCGGGATGCTCGGGACCGGAATCGCGGCCGACCAGGCGTTTCTGGCCGTGCTCGGGGTCGATACCGACGGCGTGGATCGGGCGGTTCGCGAGGCGATTCTGGCTGAATTTCCGCCGGATGTCGTTACAGAAGACCCTCATCGAGCATCCGCGAAGCTTCGAGAAGCAGCTCCGTAACGGACGCCTCGATGGTGCGCTCGGCGGCATCTTCGTGCGGGCGGAAGGTGAAGTGCCCGCCCGTGGCGTTCACGATCTCGAGGGCCGCGTCGAACCCCGAGCAGCGTTTGGTTTCCGCGTGGATCGGCGCGCCGTGTGCGAGCCAGAGCCGGCCGGTGGCCTGATCGGCTTCGATGCTCAGCAGCCCGCTCTTGTTCCCCATCTCGAGAATCTGGAGCACCGCAAACGGCGGGATCTCGGACAGATCCCCCTCGAAGACCTGCCCCCCGATGGGCCGCTCGACCTGAAGGGTTCGTTCCCGATCGCGATCCAAGCCGGCGTTTTCGAGTCCGCCGCCAACCTCACAAAAGGTGATCATGCTGTTGCCGATCTCGATCCGATCGCCGGGTTTCAGCGTGTGCTTCTGTACCCGTTGGTCGTTGACGTAGGTTCCGTTGGTCGAGCCCAGGTCCGTGAGCGTGAAGCCATCGGGACCACCCGAAATTTCCGCGTGTCGCCGCGAAGCATCGCCCCCGGGCAGGCGCAGATCGCAGCTGCGACTGCGGCCAATCGAAACCGTTTCCCGCTGCCCGAGTGTGACGGGCGGGTGGGGCGGGCAGAAGAGCATGGGCTTGCCGATTCGGGTCATCTCGTCGGGTTTTTCGGCAGGGCTGAGGGTGGCCTTTACCGGAGCCGGATTATGCCCCCGGGGGATCCACGGCGGGCCGGGAGGCGGAGCTCAGCGGATCCGGAATCCCTCGAGATTCTCGGGGCTCTCCTCGATCACCTCGATTCGATCCACGCGCGCCATTTCGGGCCCTCGGGAGCAGAAATCAACCGCTTCGCTCACGGCCTCCGGGGTGCCCTCGAAAACCGCTTCCACCCGGCCGTCCGGGAGGTTGCGCACCCAGCCGTCGACACCTGCCTGGGCCGCGTGCTTCGCGGTCGTCGCCCGGAACCAGACGTTGTGCACGCGCCCGGTCACGAACACGTGGCGCCGGCAGCGGCCTGTCGATTCGGAGCCACTCATTCGCTGGCATCCGGCGCGTAGTACTCGAAATCGACGAGCTTGGCCTTCATGAACTCGCGCAGCTGGTCGACGAGGCGCTTTTCGAGTTGGCGCACGCGCTCGCGCGAAACCCCGAATTCGTCGGCGAGTTCCTGCAGCGTCTTCTGCTCTTCGGCGATGATGCGCTGCTCTACGATCTGCCGATCGCGCTCGCCCAGGTTGGCCGAGAATTCCGCGATCGTCTCCTGGAAGATCGCGCTGAGTTCGGAGTTTCCGACGGCCCGCTCGGCGCTCTCGCTGGACACCGAGATGAAATCCCCGAATTCAGCACCGGCCTCGTCTTTGCGCGCGGGTGCGTTGAGGGAGAGATCGCTCTGGGACATGCGCTGTTCCATGTCGATCACGTCCTCTTCCGTCACTTCGAGGCGTTCCGCGAGCAGCTTGGGTTCGACCTCGAACCCCTCCAGCTCGAGTCGACGCTTTTCTTTGTTGAGGCGGAAGAAGAGCTTGCGCTGGGCGCGCGATCGCCCGAGCCGCACCGTGCGGAAGTTGTCCATGATGTATTTGAGGATGTAGGCGCGAATCCAGTAGACCGCGTACGAGGTCAGCTTCACGCCCTGGTAGGGATCGAAGCGTTGCACGGCCTCGAGCAGCCCGACGTTGCCGCTCTGGATCAGATCCAGCACGTTCGTCCAGGCGCGCCGGTACTCCATCGCGATTTTGACCACCAAGCGCAGGTTCGCGAGCGTGAGCTGACGGGCCGCATCCTCGTCCCCGTCCTCGACCCAGCGAACCGCGAGTGCGTGCTCTTCTTCTCGAGAGATCGGGGCGTAATTGGCGAGCTGCGCCATGTAGGCCGTAAGCGCGTCGACCGGACCGAGGGATCGGTCGCTGGAGGCCGGCCGCGGAATCAACGCCGAGCTGGGCTCGGATTCAGCCGCGTCGTCGGAAGGGGTCGATTTGAGAGAACTCACGCGAATTCTCCAGTGCTGCGCGCCGCTTGCGGAGCGGTGCGCGGGTGCTGGTTGGTCGAAGCCAGCCCGGCCGGGTTGGCCGAAACGAAAACCGTAGCAGACGGGGAGGACCGCGATCGTCGGTCCGTTCCAGAGGGTGTCGGGCCGGTCGAGAAGCAAGGCGGGGCTGGCGTCGCCAACCCCGCCATGCGTTCAGCGTGATCCGTTATTGCTTGAGGGTGTGGATGTAGGCGATGACGTTGGCGATGTCGTCTTCCGAGAGCATGCCACCCCAGGGGGCCATCATCTGGTTGCCACCGAAGGCGCCCGCGCCCTTGGTGATGACGCCCGCAAGGTCGGCGTCGGTTCCGACCTTTCCGTCATCATTGGTGTCGAACTTGAATTCGCCGATCGAGAAATTCCGCGGGGGCGGCTGGAGAACCATCCCCACCGGCCCGTCGCCCTTGCCGGTTTCGCCGTGGCAGGAGAGGCAGTTGACGGTGTAGACGGTCTTGCCCGCTGCGGCATCGCCGGCCAGTGCGCCAGCAGGTGCGAGCAGCGTCGCGAGCGCGACCATGGAAACGAATAGAGCGAGCTGATTCTGGATCTTTGAGCGGTTCATGATGCAACGTTCTCCTTGTCGGTCACTTTTGGAAGGGACGAAAGTTAGGCGGCGCGTGCGGGCCCGTCAAACGACTTTTTTCTGCTTCCAATCCTGCAACAATGCTGCGAGCAGCCGGACGCCCACCCCCGTGGCTCCCTTCTTGAGATAGGAGGATTGGTTGTTGCCCCAGGCCGTACCCGCGATGTCCAGGTGCACCCAGGGGGTGCTCCCCACGAAATTTGCGAGAAAGGCCGCGGCCGTCGACGACGAGCCGTCGCGGCCGGTGGTGTTCTTGATGTCGGCCACGTCGCTTCGGACCGCCTTGCGGTGTTCCTCCCAGAGCGGCATCGGCCAGGCGCGCTCCGCGGTCGTTTCGCCGGCTGCGCGCACGGCCTCGATGAGGCCTTCGTGGTTGCCAAACAGCCCTGTGGCCCATTTCCCGAGCGCCACCACACACGCACCTGTGAGCGTCGCCAGGTCGATGATGGCTTCGGGTTGGAACTTCGTGTTCGCGTAGTGGAGCCCATCGGCGAGTACGACGCGGCCTTCGGCGTCGGTATTCAATATTTCCACGGTTTTTTTGGACATCGTGGTCACAATGTCCCCCGGCCGGTAGGCGGTGCTGCTGGGCATGTTCTCCGCGGCCGCGATCACCCCCACCACGCGGATCGGCAGCTTCAGCAACGCGCAGGCCCGCATCGCGCCGATCACCGCGGCGGCCCCGGACATGTCGTGCTTCATCTCGTCCATCGCGGCCGAAGGTTTGATCGAGACGCCGCCCGAATCGAAGGTGATCCCCTTGCCGACGAGACACACCGTCGGCAGCCGCCGCGCAGACCCGGCCGGGCGCTTTGCGCCCTTTTTCCCGCGACCGGTTTGCGGGTTGTGGTCGAGAACGATCAGGCGAGGGGTATTCGCGCTGCCCCCACCCACGGCGAGGATTCCGCCCATTTTCTGCTTCTTGAGTTCCGCCACGTCCATCACGCGGGCGCTGAGCCCGACTTCTCGCGCCATGCGCTTCGCGGCGTTGGCGAGTTCGACAGGCGGCAGGATGTTGGCGGGTTCGTTCGAGAGCTGGCGGCATAGGTTCTGGGATTCGGCGAGGATGACCCCGGTTCGCGCCGCCTCGCGCGCAGCCTTCAATTCGGCCGGCCGGTCGATCAGCAGGGTGGCGCGCTTGAGCGGCGGCGGCGCTTCTTTGTCGCGCTCGCGGTAGGTGTCGAACTGGTAGTCGGCGAGCACGAGGCCCTCCGCGAGTGCCTGGGTGACTTCCTGGAGCTTGAGTCCGTGAAGGCGGGGCGCGCAAATCGCGACGTTGGCAGCGCGGCGGCCCTTCGCGGCGTCGAGCGCGCGCCCGGCCAGCTCACGCAAGGATTCGGCGCTGAGCTTGCCCTCCTCACCCAATCCGAGCAGCTGAACGCGCTCGGCCGGAAACTCCGTGGTGGGGTAGAGCAGGAGGCTCTCTCCGGCCTTGCCTCTGAAATCGCCGCTCGCGATCACCGCCGCGATCTGCCCATCCAGCGCGCGATCGATGGCGGCGACTCGGGTCGAAGGGCGCCACTTCGCGCCCTCGAGCTTCAGCACGGGAATCACGAGCATCGCTGCGCGCACATCGATGGCGTTCTTGGTTTCGACAGTGATCTGCATCACGGCTCCTTGTGTCGGGGGAGTTGTATTGAACTCCCTGCGGGCGTTACCTAGACTCGCTTCGCTCTCAAACGAGTGTGGAAATGAATTTTGTCGTCGGGACGGCTGTGGGGGGACGTCTCGCGAGCCTGGATGCACTGGCGCTGGTTTGGCAGGCCAGCTGGCTCGTTCAATTCGTCCTCCTGTTGCTACTCATACTTTCAGTCATTTCGTGGGCGATCATCGCCTTCAAGTGGCGTGAACTGCGACGTGCCGAGCAGGATAGCGAGGCATTTCTCGAGGTCTATCACGAGGGATCCCTCGATGCCGCCTACGAAGCCGCCCGGGACCTCGATCGCGGCCCGCTTTCGGCTGTTTTCCTCGAAGCCTACGGCGAGGTCAATCGGATGGCGCGCTTCAGCGGACGATCCGCGCTGGAAGCGCTCACGGAAGGTAATCTGTCGGCACTCGCGCAAAAGATCGCCTGGACCGGCTCCCGCGAATCGCTGCGCCTCGAGCGCGGCCTCTCGTTTCTGGCGACCACGGGCAGCGCGGCGCCCTTCATCGGCCTGTTCGGTACGGTGATCGGAATCATCAACGCGTTCGAGGAGATCGGTCAGGCGGGCACGGCGAGCCTCGCGGTCGTCGCGCCCGGGATTGCAGAGGCGTTGATTGCCACCGCGGTCGGCCTGTTTGCCGCGATCCCCGCCACGGTCTTCTACAACTACTTCGTCGGCGAGTTGCGCGGCCTCGCCGCCGCGATCGATCTCTTCGGCACCGAGTACGAGGGCGATCTGCGTCATATGGCGAGCGCGAAACAGGAATCGAACCCCGTGGCAGCGGACTGAGGGAGTGTTTCCTTGAGGGTGCTGCAACCCCGATCCGAGATCAACGTCACGCCCTTCGTCGATGTGATGCTGGTACTCCTGATCATCTTCATGGTGACCGCTCCGATGATGCAGCAGGGGGTCGACGTAGACCTGCCGGAGACGACGACCCAACAGCTGCGGATCCAGGACGAGCCGCTGATCCTGACGGTCGACAAGGCGGGCAAATATCACCTCGGCCGGCGGGAAATCGGCGAGGCCGAGCTGGGCGAGAAGCTCGAGGCGATCTTCGAGGGCCGTGACAGCAAGGAGATTTTTCTGCGGGCCGATGAGAACGTTGCCTATCGATACGTCGTCAAAGCCCTAGCGGCCGCTCGAGGAGCGGGCGCCACCAAGCTCGGGA
>JAHEEJ010000367.1 GCA_024640705.1 Deltaproteobacteria bacterium | reverse complement strand
CAGCACGCCCGCGCCGCCCTTGGCGCGCTCGAGCAGCGCGCTCGCGAGGCGGCGACGCGCAAAGAACCCTGCTCCTTCGAGTTCCGGCAGTCCATCGCCGGCCACCGCCCGATCGCGCAAAATCGCATAGGCGAGACCCGGCTCGTCGACCGCGGCAGTCTGCCCGTGGAGCGTCAATCCCAACGCCGGGCGCTCTTTCAGCAGGGCCATGAACGCCGCGATGCTTTTTTTGGCAGCGGCCCCCAGTTCGCTCTCACCGGGTTCGAACGCGATGCCTTCTAGCGAGTCCGGTTTTGCTCCCGTTGGCAACAATCCCCCCAGAAGCTTGATCGGGGATGTCAACAACCCCGCGAACGCCTCCTTGAGCGCACTGCGTACGAGTGCCGCCATTCCAACGCCGGTGCCGCTCCGATCGAAAGAGACGGGGAGCGCCAACTCGATGTCGCCGCCGGGCCCGCGCAGCAATGCGAGGGCAAAATCGAGTGACACCCCGAAGGCGGAGGCGAAAGCATCCGGCTCGGTTGCATCGACTCGCAGGCCGTGCAGAACGAGATCATTGTTGGCCTTGTAGCGGTGGTCGGCGACGCGGATTACGGACTCGAGAGATGCATCGCCCGCTCGGAGGTTCAGGCCAGCTTTCCGTGCGAAGCCGTCGTATCCGGGGAGTTCGAGCCGGCTCACTTTGAAGTGGAGCGACCCATTGCCACCCGGAAGCTTGCCATCCATCTGGAACGTACCTTTTTGCTGGATCAAGCCGGCCATTTCGAATTGCTCGGCTCCCGGGGGCGCGGAGGTCACGCCCGCCGCGTCGACGCGAAAGTCGCGAACGCGCGTTTCATGCCGCGGCGTGACGGAGCGATCGGCAAACACGAGCTCGCCGTTGGTAACCTTCAACTTTTCAATCGCAACAGTCATCGCGGAAGCAGATTCGGCGTCGTGCGGGAGGGATTCACTCGAATTCTGCGTGGGCACCGCCGCTTCGGCTGGAGCCGGCTCGTCCGCGGCCGACTCTGCGAGGGGCGGCGGGGCGGTAAAGATCGCGAGCAGATCGTCGAGTGCATCGGGTGGGTTGGTGAAGACGGCTTTCGGCGCCACGATCTCGAGTGAACTGACCTTTACACTTCGCGCCTGAGTGGCGTCGAGCGGGTAGATCGCCTCTCGCAGCTGGATCGTCATCCGTTGGGCTTCGAACGCGAGTTCGCCGGTTTCTGGATGGCGGAACACCAGGTCCGCAAACTCGCTCTCGCCGCGGAGTGACAGCTGGGCGGGTTCCCGCGAACGGAAGCGCACATCGAGTTGCCCGCTGGCGCGGCACGAGTCGAGCCATGGCACGATTGCCGGCGTGGTCAAGAGCAGATACGGCGGAACGCGCAGATCGCGCCAGCTGAGCGTCCCCTCGAAAGAGGGCGGAGCGATGCCCAGCTGGCCGCCCAGACTGGCGCGCCCTTCGCCCAGATCGAGTGCAATCTCGATGGGAAAAGTGTGATCCGGCGCCGTATCGAATTCCAGGATCTCGATGCGGATCGCGGACTCGATCGGCCCGTTTGGGCTGCGAACGCGAAAGTGGCCACTATTCATCGCGATCCGTGCGACTCGGATCGACGGTGCTCGGGATGCCCCGCTTGGCGCCGCGCTGCCGCCACCCAGTCCCGGGTCGAACAACCAAGCGCGCTCGACGAACAACTCCGGCGAATCGAGCGCAATATCGCCGAAGCCAAAGCCCATCGCGCCCGACGTCAGTGCATCGACCGCAAATCGTGAGAGCCTGAAGCGCACGACTTCCGCCCCGGCCCGCTCGCTGTACACCGCAAGATCGGGCTGGTTGAGTTCGAAGCGCCCGATGCTGATCTTCCAGCCGTCCGTTGCTTCGGCCGCTTGCTGGACATCGGATGTGTTGGCGGAATCGTCGACCGTGGATGATGGACCGCTGGATCGAACGCTCTCGTTTGGATCCGGTGCTGCCGTCTCGTCGAGCTCTTCTGCGGCTTCGGCTTGCGGCGGAGTGGGCAGCGCGAAACTGCCGTCGCGATATTGATGCGCATGCAGCGCGAGACCATCCAGCCGAATGACCGGCAAGCTCACGTGGGAACCGAGCAACGCGAGCCATTCGATCTCGACCTGCAGCCGAGCGAGAGACAGCAGCGCCGGATTCGATTCGGCCGGAGCCTCGGCCTGCTGAGCGGGTTCGAGCGCGCCCGGCGAAATCGGCCCGGGTTGCGCCTCAGCGGTCGGGATCGCCGCGCTCGCAGCCCCGGACTCCGCGGGGTTCGCAACGCTCAGCCCTTCGACGACGAATTCCCCGCTGAAGACACCGAGGTCGATGTTGTCGATCGAGACCGCGGCTCCGGTCTTGCGCTCGGCAACCCAGGGAATCGCAGCTTCGAGTAAGAGCGGCAGGCTCGCGCGGATCGCAACGAGCAGTGCGAGCGCGAGCCAGACCCAGCGCAGCCGCAGCGCGCGCCGCAGGGTGGATGTGATCGTGGAATCGGATTCGGGCTGGACCATGGCGGCGAGTCCCCAGACGATCGGCTCTACAGATTAGAGACTATCGAGCCCCCGTGCGACACGGAACTGGGACCGGGGAACGCCGAAATCCGCTCTCGGCCTCTCTCCGCATCCCTCCGGCCGCCGCGAAGTGCCGCTGGGTTCAGAAGTCGATCCCGATCGACGTGTAGTACTTCAGGTCGTTCTTCTTGTCTCCGGGCGCGACGTCGCTTTGATACTCGTTTTCAACACCGGCCTTGAGGCTCAGGGCGGGCTTCTGCGAGAGATTCCATTTCCAGTCTAAGTTGCTCACGTTGCGGAACTCGCCCCAGGGCGTGAATGAATAGTAGAAGTAGTTGCTCGCTTCAATCTTCTGGTTCGCGGTCAGGTCCCACACGAGTTCGGGCCCCGCAAGCCACTCCGCGCGGAACTGGTTCTCGTTCCACTCCTGGACGACGGAGGGCCCCGTGCGCCCGCGCAGCCCGAAGGTCTCCCGCTCGATGATCTGATAACCGACACCGGCGTCGCCCTGGACACGGTATTTCCAGGTGCGGAAGTCGTCGTAGTCGAAGCGACTCCGCGTAAACATGAACCAGCGGCTCTCGCTGAACAGCCAGTCGCGTCCGAGTGAGACCATCGCGTTGTTCTTCGTCGTGTCGCTGTCCGCCGTCGAAAAGTTGTAGCGGGCGTCGAACGCCCACCGCCGCTTCTCGTTCTCGGAATCCGCGTCGAGGGCGCCGATGATATCCATCGTCTTGCTGTCGCCCCGCTGCCCGCTGAGGCCGAGACTGAAGGTCCGCGTCCAGCCTTCGAGAAAGTCCGTGCCGAAGAGCCCGGGGTTGGGCGGCGCAGGCTGCTTGAGCTGCCCGAGCGGGATTTCCATCCGACCGAGGACCGCGTGATCGAGCACGATCATCTCGGCGGTCCGCTCGACGACCGTCCCCGTGACCTTGTCGCCGTTGTCGAGTTCGACCGTCTCGGTCGGCGGCGGGCTCGTGGCCTCGTCGATCGCAGCCGTGACCCGCTCGTCCGAGTAGTCTGCGGGATCCACATCGAGCCTCTCGGCGGTAGCGTCGATGTCGTCGCCGGATTCCCGATAGAGCTCGCTGACCGCGTCGAGATCCGAACCCGAACGCTCGGCGATGAGCAGCAGACGGGTGACCGATTCGAGCGAGATGCCACTCTCGAGCAGG
>JAHEEJ010000366.1 GCA_024640705.1 Deltaproteobacteria bacterium | reverse complement strand
GACTGCGCGAGCCCACCCGGCCCGCAGGAACAGGTCCGGATCAACGCGATGCGGAACTTCGCGGTCTCGGAACGACTGAGATTTCGCATGAACGTGATCGCAGCGCCGGGCCCGTCGTAGGCGCTGCCAGCCGTCAGCCGAGTTTGGGCAGACGGGGCCGATCAGGTGCCGCAGAAGGTCTGGTGAACGATTTCTTCGGGCTTCGGCGGCGCGGCATAGCGTTGCTTTGCCGGCTGATCTTCGTAGGGGGACTCCAGCACTTCGATCAGCCGCTCGAACGGCGCGAGGTCGTTTTCTTCAACAGCTGCCACGATCACTTCTTCGATGAGATGGTTGCGCGGGATGAAGGCGGGATTGACCGAGCGCATGAGCGACCGACGTTCGGCTGCGGATTGCGAATCGCCCGCAAGGCGATTGCGCCAACGCACGGCCCACTCGTCGAACGCCGCGGGATTCTCGAAGAGAGTGCTCACGCGTTCGTCGGCTACAGGGTTCTCATCGGCGACATCACTCAAGCGGCGAAAGGTGAGTGTGAAATCGGCCTTGTTGTTCGCCATGCGAGTCAATAAATCGCGGAAGAGCGCCACATCGCCTTCCCGCTCTTCGGCGAGCCCGAGCTTGTGGCGCATGCCCGTGCGATCAAAACTTTCGAATCGCCCGACGAAGCCCTGAATCGCCTCGTTGGCCAGAGTGGCGGCGGTCTCTCCGTCGTCGTCGATCAGGGGTACGAGGGTCTGCGCGAAACCCGCCAGATTCCACTGCGCGATCCCTGGCTGATTGCCGTAGGCGTATCGGCCCCTGCGGTCGATGGAGCTGAAGACCGTATCGGGATGAAAACTGTCCATGAACGCGCAAGGGCCGTAGTCGATGGTTTCCCCGACAATCGACGTGTTGTCGGTATTCATGACGCCGTGAATGAAGCCGATCCGTTGCCAGCCGGCGATCAACTCGGCTTGGCGATCGATTACGGCAGTCAACAAACCGAGGTAGGGCTTGTCGGCCTGAGAGACTTCCGGGTAGTGACGGGCGATGACGTGATCCGCCAGCACGCGGAGGGCTTCGACGTCTCGACGAGCCGCGAAGAACTGAAATGTGCCCACGCGAATGTGGCTCTGCGCCACCCGAGTGAGGACCGCGCCCGGCAGGAGCGTTTCGCGCGCAATTTGCTCGCCCGTCGTAACGGCAGCGAGGGACCGTGTGGTCGCGATCCCCAGCTGAGCCATGGCCTCGCTAACGATGTACTCGCGCAACACGGGTCCGATTCCGGCACGTCCATCTCCCCCACGAGAGAAAGGCGTAGGGCCCGCACCTTTGAGTTGGATGTCGCGGCGCACGCCATCGCGATCGATCAGCTCTCCGAGGAGAATCGCCCGGCCATCACCCAGCTGGGGCACCCAGCCGCCAAATTGAAAACCCGCATAAGCCATGGCGAGAGGCTCGGCGCCGTCCGGCAGCCGATTTCCGGCCAGAATCTCGATTCCCTCTGCCGTCTTCAATCGCTCGGGGCTGAGCCCGAGGTGGAGGGCCAGGCCCTCGTTCAACTGGATCAGACCCGGCTCAGCAACCGGGGTCGGAGGAAGACGCGCGAAGAACCGGCCGGGAAGCCGCGCGTACGAATTGTCGAAGGGAAAGAGGGCTGTCATCGGTTTCCGTCGGCGTTCTGTGGCGCTCGTGGTCTCGCTAGAGCTCGAAGAGCATGTCGGTTCGGATGATGTACTTCACTCCCGAAATAATTTCCTCGGAACTGTGTAGGCAGTGTAAGGGGTGGCGCCCGTGTGGGAAACAGAGAGCGCCACCAACCGGTGTTCTCACCTGGACCCACTCCGCTTCGTCCTGGTCGTGCGCGGGCCGAGAAGAGTCGTCCTTGTTCACCAAGAACAGCGTGGCGCCGCCCTCGAAGTCGTCACTCAAGAAGAGCAAGACGGTCATCTGGCTGAATCGGTCCGGGTAGGCATTGGGAATCAGCTGTCTCCCGATCGCACGGCTCCCCGGCCAGGCGCCGTCCGTATGGGGTTTGAAGAAGTCGCCTCTTTCGTAGCGATAGAAGCGGAAACGGGCATTGAGGCCCAGAGCCTTTTTGTCTCCGAAGAGACCCCTGTCGACGGTCGTGAATTTCTCACAGCGACGCCAGATGATTCCGTCGGTCTGCTCGTCCACTACCCAGGTGGCATTGTGGTTGTGGCGCACGCTCCTCGGGAGTGAAACTGCCGCGTCCGGGAGGTAACCCAGTGATTCGGTGAGTTCGATGAAACGAAGGCACTCCTCACGCGACAATACGTTCAGCAGTTGAAAGGCCCCGGGAACACCCTCTACCTCGACACGCTCTACTTGGGTTCGACGGTCGGCTCGAAGGTCTTCATCCAGCCCAATCGGGTTCGCGTTCTCATTCGCCCAGGTGGGCAGAGCCGGGTGTTCGGCCCCGGGTTCCTTTGCGACGACGTAGAACTCTGAAGGTCTGTTCATCGAGCCCGCCTATCCTGTTTCATCTTGGTTCTCCAACGTCGCCCTCGGGACACGGTGGACCACTGGGATAGCAACCGTGCAGCCATCAAGCCCGCGCCGCCCCGGTTGCGCCTCTTTCGGAGGTCTGAGTGGGGCATATTGCCCCGCATGGCGAGCGAAGGCGGTCGGGGCAGACGCGCGGGGCGCTATCACACCGAAATATGTAGCCGGTTTAGTCTATGATCGGCCAGGCGACGAGGCGGGGCGCCGACGCGTCAGCGGCGGATCCAGTTTGCCAGCGAGAATTGGTTTTCCCATAGGCGCGACCAAGGAGACAGTACATGCCGAAACTCGAAGGCATCGACAAAGTCATGATCATCGGGTCCGGTCCCATCGTGATCGGCCAGGCCTGCGAATTCGACTATTCGGGCACCCAGGCCTGCAAGGCGCTCCGCTCGCTGGGATACGAGATTCTGCTGGTGAACTCCAACCCCGCCACCATCATGACCGACCCGGGCACGGCGGACATCACCTACATCGAAGCGCTGACGCTCGAAGAGATGACCAAGATCATCGAGAAGGAGCGCCCGGACGCGCTGCTGCCCAACCTCGGCGGACAATCGGGGCTCAACCTCAGCTCCGAGCTGGCCGCGGCCGGCGTATTGGACCGGTACGGCGTCAAGGTCATCGGCGTCCAGATCGACGCGATCAAGCGCGGTGAAGACCGACAAGCGTTCAAAGACACGATGGACAAGCTCGGCATCGAGATGTGCCGCGGCGCAATTGCCAACAATCTGGCAGAAGCCGAGGACTGCCTCGCGAAGATCGGCCTGCCCTGCGTGATCCGACCGGCCTACACGATGGGCGGAACCGGCGGCGGCTTTGCGTACAACATGGAAGAGTTTCGCGAAATCGCGAAGCGCGGCCTGGCCGCCAGCCTCGTGCACCAGATCCTCGTCGAAGAATCCGTGCTCGGCTGGGAAGAGCTGGAACTCGAAGTCGTGCGCGACAGCAAGAACCAGATGATTACCGTCTGTTTCATCGAAAATGTCGATGCGATGGGTGTGCATACGGGCGACAGCTACTGCACGGCCCCCATGCTGACGATCAGCGAGGAATTGCAGCAACGCCTGCAGCAGTACTCGTATGACATCGTCGAAGCGATCCAGGTCATTGGCGGGACCAATGTGCAGTTCGCGCACGATCCCGTAAGCGATCGCGTCGTGGTGATCGAAATCAA
>JAHEEJ010000365.1 GCA_024640705.1 Deltaproteobacteria bacterium | reverse complement strand
AGGTCGAAAAGTACCTCGGAAAAATCGGCAAGCCAGGGCCTCGCGATGTTCCGTTGCGGAGATCTCGAGCGAGGCGTCCGGCACTAAGTGAAGAAACCGACCGAACGGATCACGCCGAATCCTCCGAGAGTCGCTGAACACCCGATCTACTCGGCGACTCTATTCTCGATTCTGGCCATCCAATGATCGAATTGCATCCGAATCGATGCTGCGAACGTGCAAGTCGCGCTGCGGGAAGGGGATCTGGATTCCCGCATCGCGGAGCGCGGCATTGATCGCGACCGTCAGCTGGCTTCGCACGGAAAAGCCCTCTTCGAAGCGAGGGATCCAGACGCGCAAGCGGAAGTCGAGCGAGCTGTCTCCAAATGCGAGGAAGAGAGCCTCGGGCTTGGGTGATTCGAGCACCAACTCGTGGGCCGCAGCAACGCCCTCGAGCAATTCCAACACGACCTCGGGGTCGGTCCCGTAAGCGACACCCACCTCGATATCCATGCGCCGGCGGCGATCCGAGAGCGTCCAGTTGGTCACCGGATCGGTGATCAGGTTGGCGTTGGGGACGATGACCTCGGCGCCATCGAACGTGCGAACGGTGCTCGAGCGTGCGCCGATGCGCCGCACTTCGCCCTGAAGCCCGCCGACTTCCACCATGTCGCCAATTTGAATCGGTCTCTCGAAGAGCAGGATCAGGCCGGACACGAAATTGTTGACGACGGTCTGGAGGCCAAAGCCGATACCGACGCTGAAGGCACCCGCAAAGAGTGCAACCCGGGTGAAGTCCATGCCCGCAGCCGAAAGTGCGAAGACGAATCCGAGCAGGAGAACAATGTAGTGAAGCAGTGTGGAGATCGCGTTTCCGACGCCGCGGCGCAATTGCATGCGCGGGAAGGCTTCTTCTTCGAGGAAGAACCGGATCAAGCGAGACAACATGAAAGCGACTACGACCGTCAGGGCGAAGGCGATCACGTCTCCGAGCGAGATCTGGATTTCGCCGACAGCCAGATGGGCAGCCAAAATCGTTCGAGCGAGTTCGTTCAACGAGTCGAAGATCTCGAACCAGTGAAGCGTCAAATAGGCCCAGTAGATTCCCGCTAGCACCGAGGCGTAGCGACCCGTAATGCGGAGAACGGCATCTCGCCTGCGCCGAACGAAGGAGAGGCTTTGCGCGGGTGCAGTATGGAAGCTGGCCTCCACTCCCACTTTCAGAGCGCCAGCCGCGGCGTAGAGAATCAATGCAGCGTAGACGCTCGTTGTGGTTGCGCCGCCAATCAGCGAAGCGAAGTCGCGAAATCCAAGCGCGCTCGCAAGGATCGATACCGACAGCAGAAGCAGCGTTGCGCGCATTCCGACGCCCAGCAGTCGAGGTATGTGTGTGTTCGGCGGGAGCTTTCGAAGCAATGAGGGCCTCATCAGCCAGAGCAGCATCGCGATCATGCCGATCGTTTCCACGCCGAAGAGCAACTCTGAGCCGAGCGGCGCTTGACTCAGAATCAAACGGGTTCGCGAAACCACGATGAGTGCCGCCATTGCCCAGACCACCCAGCCCATATTCTTGGGCAGCAGGAGTGGCACCAGGCGGACGAGAGGCAAGATCAGTACGAACGAGATGATCGTCGAGAATCCGATCGGAGCGGGGCCGTGCACGATTCGCATGAAGAGCACGGTTGCCAGCACGGCGATCGCGACGGGTCGCTCGAAGAGCTCACCCGAGCGCCCAATGGGTGGGACGCCATCCACCGGTTCTAGTAGCCGACGCTTGACGTTGAACGCGTAACGAATCACGACGATGAAGATCAGGAGATCGAGAAGGAACTGGCTCCCAGAGGCCACTAGGTAGTTGCGCAGATTTTCGAGATCCCTGGCGATCGAAGTACGGATCTCGTCCAGGTGTTCAGCTGGATTGACCGTTCGGAGATCGGCCCACAGGGGCGGTGCGTCACGCTCGAACAGATCGCTGCGGCCTTCGCGTTGCGCAGCTTCGATCTGGTCGACGGCTGCCTTCGCTACCAGATTCTGCTGTACGACTTGATCCTGGAGAGTCAATAGCGCGGCTTGCTTGTCGCTGACGGTGGCGATGGTCTGGTCGATCTCACGCAGGGTGGTCCGGATTCTCTGGGTGATGCTTTCCGGTGACTTCTCCCCTTCAGCCTTTTTGCGCGTGCGTTCCCACACCTCCTTCTCTTTGGATAGAGATCCGAGAGCCGACTCGAGCTTCAAGATTCCTGGCCCGAGCTTCTCGCGCCAAGCTTCGAGCTGGGCGAGCGCCTTGCTCCAGCTGGCTTGAAAATTCACCAGCTGTCCTCGATCCTGCCCGCTCGCGAGCGCGCGATCGAGTTCGCTGCGCTGCTCTCGCAACGACTTTTCGATTTTCGGAATCCGTTCCGAGATTTCGGCGATGCTCTCTTGCGGAGGAAGCGAATCGATTGCCGCCTTGAGTATCTGCGCGGTCTGCTCGGCGCGCTGTGAGATTTCAACCAGGGGGATCGCCAGAACTTCGGCGGGTTTGGGCTTCGCGCTCGCGGCTTTGGGCCTGGGTGACTCCTGTGCGGATGCAGTCGCAGGAATGAGCAACGCCGCGATGAAGATCGCGAGCACCCAGCGTGCGAAACTCACACGCCCGCTGGTATCAGGCTTCCCGCTGTCCCGATGGTGATGTCTCAAAGCTGATCCATGGCGTCGCGTGCAGTATACGCTAGGCACCGATTCAACCCGTTTCAACCGAGCGCTTCCAGCCCGTGATCCCATCGATTCCGTCGTTTTCTGGCCTACCTGCGGATCCATCGGGCTCTCGCCGCACGGGTCGCCCAGGCGGGGCCGCGGACCGTCTCGTTGGAGCCGACGCTAACGCGCAACGAGGTGTTCGAGCAGGATGCGCCTCGTCTCTTGAATCGTATCGGGATGCGCCTGGGTGGAGTGGCCGGACTGGAAGACGATGAATTCGCTCCGGACTCCTTCGAGGTGGGCGCTCGAGTAGGCGACCACACCGTCATTCTGTCCCTCCGCTGGGGGGGTTCCGAGCACTGGAATGATCGAATGTGCGGGCACAGCTGAATCAAGCGGAAGCGTTTGCAGGGTGGTCGTGAACGGAGAATTCGGTTTCATATTGTCGACGCTGCTGGGGAGTCGACTCAGCCTGCGCGCCGTTTCGGCACTCGCATCACTTTTGGAAAAAAGGTCGAAAAACCCTCGGCTACTGCCAACCGCCGATTCCACCAGATCAACTCCGGAACGCGCCAGGTCGACGCCCAGATTGAGCAAATTCGCGGGAGTGCGCGCGAATCCCGAAGCGAAGTTTCCCAATCGGCTCTCCGCGAGAAAACTGCCGCGATGTGGAGTCGAGATGAAGATCACCCGTCCGATGAACTCTTGTGGTTCGAAGAAAAGTGCGTTCGAGAGGGTCTCTCGGGTTTCGGGGTCGATTTGCAGTTCTTCAAAGGGTTGGTCGGATAGATTGTCCCAGAAGTGTGTTCCACTTGAAGTCACCTGGAGCCTTGTCAGGAGCCCTCCCTGGCTGTGGCCGATCACGACCATTCGCCGAAGAGCGGCGTCGCGTCCCTCGGGGTCCAGGTCGGAGACCGTTGTTCGCAGCGCTTGGCGCAGCAGGCTGGCCGAGTACAGCACGGGATTTCCCGTGCTGTAGATGAAGAACCAGAACTGGTAGCGGGCGCGAATGATCGGGTCGCTCTGGA
>JAHEEJ010000364.1 GCA_024640705.1 Deltaproteobacteria bacterium | reverse complement strand
AACAGATCCAGGGACTTCACCACGCCCACTGGCAACAGATACGTGGCGCCTACGTTGACAACCACATTCTCGGTCGCGTAGACATCGATTCCGCTACCGAACCGAAAGACGAAGTCCTGATCGCTGCGCGATTGAATGACCGGCCCACGTTTGGGGACATAGATTCCTGAATCCGGCGGGTCTTCGGTGGATTGCCGAACCGCGGTCGGGTTTGTGACCTTTGTTTGGGCAGCCATCACGCCCCCCCCCACCAACACGAAAGGCTGGAGGCGACCCGTCGCCAGATATCCCTTGATATCGACGGCGCCGACAAACATATCGATGTCGGCGCTCCCCATACCGGTGGGGCCACGCCAATCCGTGTCGAAACCACCAAAATGCTCGAGGGTCGCACCGATCGAATAGCGGGCATGGCAGCGATAACCGCCGCGACCACTGACACTCCAGGTATTGTCAGATTTGCCGATCGCTTCGGGGCCTGCGTAAACGAAATCACCGTCGACCTGCCGATTCGAAAAGATATCCGCGATGTCACTCACGGGTTGCCTGCCGAAATTCTCGCCCGCGTAAGCACCGCTGACTCCGACGAAGAAGCCCGTGCGGTCGAAATCCTCACCCGACGGTTCTTCCTCTTCCTCGTCTTCCAGCAGATAGACGTTGGTGAGCACACAAAGAGCGGTTGAAAGAGCACCCATGCCGAGGGCGCCAGAAACGGCTTTGATTCCATCGGCAAGAGCCGGGGACGCGACGAAATTGAGCACAAACACCGCAATCGCAATTCGCTTCACAACTAGATGCCTCCCTCGATATGCCCGGGGTCCTCACCGATATCCTGGCTCGAACCGCCCTCTGTGTTCACCGATCGCGTCATGGAGAGCGTGAACGGGTACGAAGTAGCGACCCTCGGCTTTGAAACCCGCCAAAAGCGCTCTAAAACCACGTAATAGCACTTCCATCCCGGTTTACGTCATTGGTTGAGCAGGCCCGAGGCCCGCCGTCGGCTCGAGATCACCTGGCTGGAGGGCTGTGGCAGATTGGTGCACAGGGGCATTTCGCCACAGTCAAAGCGAGTTCAGATTGGCTTCCGGCTGGCCGAAAGCGCCTCTCGTGCCTCCAGAGCGCGCCGCAGCCCTTCGAGCCGATGGCAGCACCTTTGCAATGTAACGGCCCGATTCTGATGGGGAGTGCGGCGAGAACATGATTGAAACCGTTGGCGGCCGACCCTGCTTCGCTCGAGGCGGGGTGACCGCTGCGCTGATCGAGGGAACGCTTGGCGATTTTTGAAGCGGAGCAGAACCGGTCGACCCCCTGTTCGCAGCGGGGTTCGGAGTGCAACGCGCCGGACGCAGATGGATCTGTCGTTGGCGCCGTGATGGTGGTCGGCGGTGGCATCGCCGGCATGCAGGCGTCGCTCGACCTGGCCGACGCCGGCTACAAGGTCTATCTGGTCGAGAAGCAGTCCGCCATCGGCGGCCACATGGCGCAGCTCGACAAGACCTTCCCCACCAACGACTGCGCGATGTGCACGATCTCGCCGCGACTGGTGGAGGTGGGGCGCCACCCCGACATCGAACTTCTGACGGACAGCGAAGTCGTCACAGTCGACGGCGAAGCCGGCGACTTCAAGGCGCAGATTCGCACCCGGTCGCGCTTCATCGACGCCACCCGGTGCAATGGCTGCGGCGCCTGCGCCGAAGTCTGCCCGGTGCCGGTCTCCAATGGCTTCAACCTGCAGCTCGATCAACGGCGTGCGGCCTTCAAGCTCTACCCCCAGGCCACGCCCAACGCCTACGCGATCGAAAAGCGCGGCGTGGCCCCGTGTCGCGACGCCTGTCCGGCGGGCCAACGCGCGCAGGGCTACATCGCGCTGGTTCGCGAGGGCCGCCTCGAAGATGCGATGCGCACGATCAAGGAAGACAATCCGTTTCCGGCGATCTGCGGCCGCGTCTGCAACCGCCCCTGCGAAACCGCGTGCAGCCGCGCCAAGGTGGACGAAGCCGTCAACATCCGCGGCCTCAAGCGCTTTGTCACCGACACGATTTACGCCAAGCCGCGCGTCGCCCCCGAGCCGATTCCGCGCCGTTTCGACGAGCGCATCGCGATCATCGGAGCCGGCCCCTGTGGCTTGACGGCCGCTCAAGACTTGTGCCTGGACGGCTACGGCGTGACGGTTTTCGAGGCCCTGCCGACGGCGGGCGGAATGTTGCGCTTCGGCGTTCCCGAATACCGCTTGCCCGCCGCGGTCGTGGATCGCGAAGTCCAGGACATCCTCGACCTCGGCGTCGAACTGCGCACGAACACTCCGGTCACGAGCCTCGAAGACCTGTTCGAAGACGGTTTCAAGGCCGTCCTGGTCGCCGCCGGCGCCCAGGAGGGAATCCGGTTGGGGATCCCCGGCGCCAATCTCGACGGCGTACTGATCAACACCCATTTCCTGCGCGACGTCCGGCTCGCAGAGATCGACGCCGACGCGAAAGACCCCCGCCCCGAGATCCAGGGCAAGCGCGTGCTGGTGATCGGCGGCGGCGACGTCGCCATCGACGTGGCGCGCACCGCGCTACGCCTCGACGCCGCCGAAGTGCACATGGCCTGTCTCGAGAGTGGCGACGCCATGCCCGCATCGAAGCAAGAAGTCCGTGAAGCGCGCGAAGAAGGCATCCAGATCCACGACGGCCGCACGTTCCAGCGAATTCTCGACGATGGCAACGGAAGGGCCGCCGGCGTCGAGTGCCAGCGCGTCGAACGCTTCGACTTCGGGCCCGATGGACGCTTGAACGTACAAACCGAAGCGGACTCGGAGCACGTACTGCCCGCCGACGTCGTGATCTTCTCCGTCGGCCAGCGCGTCGGCCTCGCCTTCCTTCCTGAGGGCACCGGCGTCGAGCTCGCGCCGAACCGCACCGTCGCCATCGACCCCAATACGTACGCGACCGCTCGGCCCGGAGTCTTCGCGGCAGGCGACAGCACCAGCGGCACCTCCTTCGTGATCGAAGCCGTGGCCAGCGGACACCGCAGCGCCGAGGCGATCCAGCACTTCCTGCGCGGCGAGCCGCTCGCAGCGCCGCCGGCCGACAAACCCCCGGTGGCCGAGCTGAGCCAATCGGAACTCGATGATCAGGTGGAGCGCGGCGAGATCGTGCGCGCGCCGCGCGTGCCGATCCCCGAGCGAAAGCCCGACGAGCGCCGCGGCGACTTCGGCGAGGTCGAGGCCGGCTACACGGCGGAGCAGGCCAGCGCGGAAGCAGCGCGCTGCTTGTCGTGCGGCGTGTGTTCCGAGTGCCGGAGCTGCTTCCACGCCTGCGGCGTCGACGCGATCAATCTCGACATGCCGGACAGCGTGCGCGAAGTCGAGGTCGGCGCAGTGATTCTGGCACCCGGCTTCGAGGCGTACCGCGCTGAACTCTCCGAAGAGTACGGTCTGGGGCGCTATCCGAACGTGATCACCTCGCTGCAGTACGAGCGCCTGCTCAGCGCCTCGGGCCCGACCGCCGGGCACGTGCGGCGCCCTTCGGACGGAGCGACGCCGAAGAAGATCGCCTTCCTGCAGTGCGTCGGATCCCGCGACGCCTCGCACGATTACTGCTCGACGGTCTGCTGCATGTACGCCGCCAAGCAGGCCGTCATGACCCTCGAGCACGAGCCCGACACCCAGATTCACGTGTTCATGATGGACATGCGCGCCTTCGGCA
>JAHEEJ010000363.1 GCA_024640705.1 Deltaproteobacteria bacterium | reverse complement strand
TTCGGGGGCATCGACTGGCCGTACAGGTCGTCTCCCCAGCAGATGACATGCGCCGTGGTCGACTGGATCGCACAGCTGTGGCCACCGCCCGCGGCGATGGCCGTCGCGGTTCCCGCAACACCGTTGACGCCGTCGGGGGGGACTGCTTGGCCGAAGTCGTCCAGGCCCCAGCAGACGACCTGGCCCGTTCCGGACTGGATTGCGCAGCTGTGTTGGCCGCCCGCCGCGATCTCGGTCGCGGCCCCCAGAGCGCCGTTGACAGCGTTGGGGGGCGTCGCCTGGCCGTCGGCGTCTAAGCCCCAGCAAACGACGAAGCTCGTGCCCGTTTGGATCGCGCAGCTGTGGCCACCGCCCACTGCGATGGCAGTCGCGGCTCCCGAAACTCCGATGACACTGTTAGGGGGCGTCACCTGGCCGAAGCTGTCAGCGCCCCAGCCAACGACCACCCCGGCCGACGCACCCGCATCGACCGCGCCACCCAGCGTCAGGCTGAACAGCACGCTGACGGAAGCGAGAAGCTGCGGCGCGGAGGAGATTGTCATCGCGAACTTTCCTGAACCGTCATTCGACCGGATCGCCGCGCCCGCACGCGGTACCCGCACGCCAGGGCAACCAAGCCGGAGACCAGCATCGCGGCTCCCGCGGGCTCCGGAAGAAAACGGAAGTCGATCTTCCGCATTCGAGCCGACGACCACGTCAGCTGGATCGGTTTTCCGCTGCTCGGCGGGAATACCGTGTAGACGTGAACGAGACGCGGGTGAACGAGCGAAATGTTTCCATTGAGTCCCGCGGAAGTCCGGTTGTCGTAGCCGGTGGCCGTCTGGAGCGTGTTGGTGTAGCCATTCGGCTCCCAGGCTTGCACCATTCCTGTCGTATACGGCGCACGCGTGACCAGATAGTTCCCCGTTTTCACGTAGTACTCGGGACCGCCCATCGAGGTCGTACCCACGATCAGTCGATCGATGTGAAACGGATCCGTGAGCCGATAGCCAAATCCCCGACTGTAGAGCTCGACTTCGCCGAGCGGGATTTCCACGCCCGTCCCAAGTTGCTGCGAGAGCGGCGTGGGCGGAAACAAGACCGACGAATAGAATCCGTTGCTCGTGGCCAGCTGGTAGTAGCGATGATTGGGCCCATAAAGAAACCGCATCGTGCCACCGAACCGACGGCTTCCGGGCCAGATCATGATCGAACCGCCGCGGCTGTTGTCGTAGCGGCCGTCCCAGGTGGTGGTCGGAGTGACCGGGTTACCCATCGCGGTCGGCGCTTTGCTGGGATTCGACATCGTGGTCGCAAATCGAATCGTCGTGGTCGCCGTCGGCGCGTTCGGATTCTGCGGTCGGAAGCTGCCCTTCGCGTTCCAGTACGAATACCATCCGCTCGATTGGGGATAGTAGTACCCGCATCCGTAAGGACGGCACGAGAAATGATAGGTGGTGTTCTTGATCAACGACTTCGGCGCAGTGAACGACGGGGCGGGTCCGGTCGAGCCCACCCTCGCGCTGGCGGGCGGCTGATAGCTCTTCGATCCGGTTGGCGGAATCACGTACCCATCGGTCCATGAATTGCTGCTGTTGAACCACCAGGTTCGCTTGGCTCGGAACAGCGCGTTCGCGGCATGTACAGGATCCGTCGCGATCAATAGCGAAGCGGACGCGAATGCAATCAGAATCGACGCAATCTTACCAATGCCTAGATTCGGCATGAAGCCACACTCACGATCAAATCCGGATGATCTTCCTTTGCAGTTGCCCGCGTTCATCCACGTTACGCCGATGCTTCGTGCGCGTCGACGGACAAGCGCCCACGGGTCGATTACCTTCCCTCTTCAGATTGACGCAAAATCCCGTAAAACAACAGAATAAATCGCCTCGATTTGCCAAAGGCTCCATCTACCGGAAAGGATGGGGCATGGCACGCCGAACGGGGTATTCCCAAGAGGTTCGCGAGCGGGATTCGCCCGCGATGCGCTAGCCGAGCGAAGCGCGACCGGGAACCGGCGATCCCCCGCGTTGGCAAGAAGATGCGCTGCTTGGTTTCATTGCGTCTATTCAGCTGACCCGATCAAATCGGACCGTTTGAAGCAATGGTGGGGAAGCGCCGGAGGCTTGAACACCGGCCTACTGCGGGCGGTTCGAGTCGCCGTCCTGCAAGAGTTCCTCGAGGGCGTAGAGCGTCTTCTGAGGAAACCGTTCCAGCGGATAATACTTCGCAATCGTTTCAGCAGCTTCGTCGTAATTACGCAAGCCGATGTGCCGCAACAGGTAGCGGATGTCGTCTAGGTCCTGAAACTCCTCTCCGATTCGCGTCGCAAGGCACTTCATCGCCAGGAGATAGTTTGCGTCCGCACAAAACACCTTCAGATTGCTCAGTTCCAGATGCTTGGAGAACGATCCCTTTCCGCTCAGATAGCCTTTTACTCCATCGTTCAGCCAGTTCTCATCCACTCCGGCTTTGACGGCGACTCTTGCGGCAGCCTCTCTGATCTTTTTCGTCGGCTCGAAGAATCCATCGACATCTCGCGTCGATTCCCGAGCACCGAAGACCAGGCACATGACTGCGCCACCCACGAGATACACTTCCCCGTTCACCGAGGTCGAACGCAGCTCGTTGTTGAGGAGCTGGAGAAGGCGCTCGATGTCCCGTTTGGATAGAGCCGACATCTACACCCTGTCTCCGATGCTGGAGTCGATGAAGATATTCCGGCAACGGAAAGCCACAGGAGAATGCGTGAGGAGGTGCAGCCTGAGGATCTTCAGAGAAGAGCCAAAAGCCGGTTCCGCGAGCGGCTGCACGTCGCCAGTCCACGACGGAGCTTCGGTGTTCTTCCCGGTAGCGGCCTGCTCGATCATCGCGGCGACGTAGTTTTCCCAATAGGGATCGAGCTGCACCTGCGGAGGCTCCGACACGGCCAGCTTGAATTCGCCAGCCGTGAGCCGGGTTAGCAGCTCGTTCAACTCTGCAAGGACGTAGCCAGGCTTCTCGGCGGTGGACAACGCCTTGAGCAAGGTTTGGAAGGCCTCACGGAGCGGCGGAAGGGCCTTGCTGAGCACCCAGTCAGACATGCTCATCCCAGCTCGTTTGGCGTGGCTTCTGAGCGCAGCCTTCTGAGATCTGGAAATCCGAATCTGAAGCTGGGCGCTCTTGAGGTTCTTCTTCATGGGACAGAGTCTAGGTCCGTAATCCATAATGTCAATACATTTGTATTGATATGATCGACCCAACGCCCTCTCGGCTTGAGCGCCCGGATCCCTCCTGGACACGCTCGGGGAAAATTTCCATAGGTATTTGATTTAAGCGGTCTTTATTGATCCCGCCCTCGATCCGGGGCCGACCGGTCTGCGGCAACCGGTCCAGATAACGAAAACGCCCCCGACCTAACCGGCCGGGGGCGTTCACTTAATCTGGAGCACGAGACCGGGCTCGAACCGGCGACCCCCACGTTGGCAAGGAGATGCTGGCGCTGATTTCATTGAGCAATTTCGACAGAAGCGGTCATATCGATGCGTTTCGGTCAATAGTGGGGGAATGCTGGGGAGCGGCCCGAGGAACTTCGGTCACTTGAAGCAGATTGCATAGCGTCCGTTCGGGGCCAGACGGAGCGAAGTCCCACCACCCTGTGAATTTCTTACCTGGTCGAGTCAATACCTAAATCTCAGTGGCCGCCAGATGTCGGGCGCGTCGATTCGTGGC
>JAHEEJ010000362.1 GCA_024640705.1 Deltaproteobacteria bacterium | reverse complement strand
TCAGTCGTAGCTGAGTCCGACATTCCCGGAGCGTGTGGCAGCCAACCTCAATGGGTGCGCGCGACGTTGGAAGTCGCGTGCCAGGATGCCCATCACGCGAACCGCGGTTTCCGAGTAGACGTTCGTCCCCTCGAAACTCAGATCCGTTGAGAGATGCTCATCGCGCGCGAGCGTTCGGCCTCGCTTGCGGGTGAAGCGCACGATCTCCTTCCAGACCTCGTGCTCTTCGCCGAGCGCCAGGTCGTGGACGTATTCGAAAACGATGGCACGCGCCTCGGGGTCGAGCACGCTGAGGACGTCGTTGTCCACGAGATCGCTCTCGTGACCTTCGACCGGGACGGGCTCGTTCTGTTTGAGCTCCTCAGCGAGGCTTCTGCAGGCCTCACGGGCGATGTAGGCCTCGCTGGCGTGTGCGCCCCAGAAGTGGCGCCAGAGGTGGTTGTGTTGATCCGCAATGTCACGCGCGTGAAGCCAGGCGTCTTCCTGGGCGTGCTGTCTGACCTCCGTTTCGCAACGCGAGAGCAGCCGCTCGGGAATGTCGTGGACGTGTTCGGTGTGTCGGGTGAGCCAGTCGAGTACTTCACTTCGTTCCATAGGGTCCTCCGATCGACGAGACGTCGGAGGCCGGAGCGAATCAGGCGGCGGGATCAGGGGCTCCGGAGATCCGGCGCCATGGGGGAAGTATATCACGGCCACGCATCGAGCCCGAGCGTTTCCCCGGGCGTCCGACCTTCGATCACCCCGCTCCGGGACGAAGCCGGCTCCGGAAGCCTGGGCGGGCGCGGCGGTCCAGCGGCCCGGCGGCGGTTTCCGGGCATCGCGCTCGAGCGGGTGTATCCCGCGGCTTCGGGCCGGCGCGAGAATCGCGGGAGGAGGGGCGGGCTTGCTTTCTGTTGGCGGTGGCCTATCTAGCGCGTATCGATCGGCGCGGCCGGCGGGCACGAGGCCACAGTGGCCCAGGGGCCCGGTACGCCAGCGCGCGAATTCAGAGTAAAGAACATGCACGATTCCGATCCAGGGCGCCGAACTCTCGGGCCCGTAGCCGATCTCGAGCGCCACCTCCCGGCCGAGTGGTGGCGCACACTCTTCAATGCGCTCTACCTCAAGACGGACGGCGACGTGGTCGAGAACTCCGCCAATACGTCCAACGACGTGGACGCGGTGGTCACGTCCGCGGCACTCGAACACACGGATCGCATCCTCGACCTCTGCTGTGGCCAGGGTCGCCACGTTCTCGAGTTTGCCCGGCGCGGCTTTCAGAGCGTCACGGGACTCGACCGCTCGCGCACGCTGATCCGGCTCGCGCGAAACCGGGCTCGCAAAGAGGGGCTCGCGGTTCGCTTTCACGAGGGCGATGCCCGGCGCTTCCGGCTGCCCGCGGCGTCGTTCGATTGCGTCGCAATTCTCGGGAACTCGTTCGGCTACTTCGAGCGGGATTCGGACGATCTCGACGTGCTGCGTTCGGTCTCGCGAGTATTGAGAGCAGAAGGTTCGATCGTGCTCGATCTCGCCGATGGCGACTGGCTGCGACGAAATTTCGAGCCCCGATCCTGGGAGTGGATCGATCAGGATCACTTCGTCTGCCGCGAGCGGGCGCTCGCAGAGGACGGCGAGCGCTTGGTTTCTCGTGAGGTCGTCGTCCACGCCGAACAGGGCGTGATCGCCGACCAGTTCTACGCCGAGCGGCTCTACACACCCACCCGAATCGAACGCCTGCTCGTGCGCGCGGGTTTTCGCAACGTAGAAGTCTCGGGTGCCACCGAGACGCAATCCGACCGAGGCCAGGATCTCGGGATGATGGCGCACAAGATGCTCGTCAAGGCCACCTGTCGGGTGAAAGAAGCGCGCACGGCCTTCAAGGTGCCATTCCCGAAGGTCACGGTATTGCTCGGAGACTCCTCGAGGCCGGACCCTGTCAAGCGCGGCGGGCAGTTCAATGCGGAGGATTTCGACACGATCGATCGCTTGCGCGCGGCTCTCGCCGAACTGCCCGGTTACCGCTTCGACTACCTGGAGCGACATGACGATCTGATCGCGAAACTCTCCACAGACCGCCCCGAGTTCGTGGCCAATTTCTGCGACGAGGGTTTCGGCAACGACGCAATGAAGGAACTCCATGTTCCGGCCCTGCTCGAGATCCTGGGCATTCCCTACAGCGGAGCCGGCCCGTCGGCGCTGGGCCTCTGCTACGACAAGGAAATCGTCAACGCGATCGCGCGCTCGCTGGAGATCCCGGTGCCCGAGGAGACCTGCTTCGACCCCGCGGATCGGGGGGCGACGATCCCGAGCGTCTTCCCCGCGCTCGTCAAACCCGCGTGCGGCGACAGCAGCATTGGCATCACGAAGCACGCCGTCGTCTACGATGCCGAGCAGCTCATCGATCGCTTGTCGGCGGTACGCGAGCAGCTGCCCGGAGTTCCGCTCCTCGTGCAGGAGTTCCTGCCCGGGGTGGAGTACACGGTGGCCGTCGTCGGCAATCCCGGGCTCTCTCACGAGATTCTTCCCCTCCTCGAGGTGGACTATGACCGCCTCGATCCCGGACTACCGAGGATTCTGTCCTATGAGTCGAAGTGGGAGCCGGAGTCGCCTTACTGGAACCAGATCCGTTACATTGAGAGCAAGGCGCCGGTCGAAATCAAGAACACTCTCTTCGATGCATCGGTCCTGTTGTTTCAAAAGCTCGGTTGCCGCGACTACGCGCGCTTTGATTTCCGAGCCGATGCAAACGGGGTCCCGAAGCTTCTCGAAGTGAATCCGAATCCGGGTTGGTGCTGGGATGGGAAACTGAATTTGATGGCGGAATTGGCCGGCTGGTCGTATTCAGATCTGCTCGCGCGCATCATCGAAGCGGCACAGGAGCGCACGCTCGCTGCTAGAGAGGCGCAGGTTGCGAGTCGGCAGGAAAAATGATCCGAATCAGGCCGTTGCCGCGCGAGGTGGCTTCGTATGAGTGATGCCGTAGCGCTCGATGCTGCGATCGACAAAGGTCTCGAAGGCGTCGTTGCGTGCTCTAGCAGTATCAGCACGATCGACGGCACGACGCTTCTCTATCGCGGATACACGATCGAGGATCTCGCCGAGAACCTGACTTTCGAGGAGGTCATCCACCTGCTCTGGGAGGGCGAGCTTCCCAACGCTCGCGAATTGAAGGATCTGCGTGAGAGGCTCGGGCAGAGCTTCGCGCTGCCGTCAGAGATGCGCATGTGGCTGCTCGGTCTGCCCAAAGACGTTCACGCGATGGACTTTCTGCATGCGGTCGTGGCCGGACTCGCGCTGCACGATCCCGACGCGAACAAGCTCGGCCGAGAGGCGACGCTGCGAAAGGCGACTCGGCTGACGGGGCGCATCGGTACGATCATCGGCGCATTCGAACGGGCGCGCAGCCAGGACTGGCCGCTGGATCCGGTTCCATCGCAGTCCCTCGCGTGGAATCTGCTCCGCGGAATTCGAGGCGGCGAACCGGACCCCCAGCACGTTCGCGATCTCGACGTCTGCCTGATTCTACACGCCGACCACGAGCTCAACGCCTCCGCATTTTCTGCGCGCGTCACGGCGAGTACGCTCTCCGGCCTGTATTCATCGGTGATGTCGGCGCTCGGAACCCTGAAAGGGTCGCTACACGGCGGCGCAAACGAAGCCGTCATGCGGATGCTCGGCGAGATCAAAACGATGGATCGCCTGGAAGGCTATCTCACGG
>JAHEEJ010000069.1 GCA_024640705.1 Deltaproteobacteria bacterium | reverse complement strand
TCCGTTTCTCGCGTAGGTCTTTCGAAGGGGGCGGGCGCTGGCGGGAGACTCCGGCCGAGCGTTACTCGAACCGCGGCGTGCGGTAGCGCTGATTGCGCCGCTCGCGGCTTTGCTCCTATCGATTGCGCTGCTGCTGCCGACGGCGGATCGCGGCGCGCTGGTCGCGCTCGCCGTCGGGCACCTGCTCGGCGCTGACCTCGCGCAGGCGTTTCCGGAATCGGACCCAGCCGCCGACTCTTCCACTTCGCTGTTTCGGTCCCTCGACCGGTTGCTGGCGGATGGGCGCGAGCCCACGGTCGCCGCGAGTGTTCGCCTGGATGGTGTCGCGGCGTGGAATCCGGCGTTCGCTCGCGCGCTCTCTTCCCAGCTGAATCGCTACAGCGAGGCGCGCCGCGCGGGCCGGCCCCGCGTCCGCCTCGTGACGGGCGATGCAGCGCAGCTGCAGCTCGCGCTGGATCTGCGCTCTGCCGACGGGCGCGTGTCGATGGCCGCGCGCCTTTCCGACGGCGACCGCGTACTCGAGATCGAGCGCACGCCGGGCCGCGCGTTGCCCGGGCGCGGAGCCTTGCTTCCCCCACTGATCGCGATCGCAATCGCGCTCGCACTGCGCCGCACGCTGCTCGCACTCTTCGCGGGTATCTACGCGGGTGCGGTGCTGATGTTGATCGAGCGCGGATCGAGCTTCGCGGCTGCGCTCGCGCTCGGATTCTGGGACGTCCTTGCCGTCTACTTCCGCGCCGAACTGCTCAACACCTTTCGCGCCGAGATCATCGGATTCATCGTCGCGCTGATCGCGATGATCGGCGTGATCACGCGGGCGGGCGGCGTGCAGGGGTTCGTCGAGCGCAGCGCGGCCCTGGTGCGAAGCGTGCGCTCGGCGCTCTTTCTGACCTGGGGAATGGGGCTGCTGATCTTCTTCGACGACTACGCGAATTGCATGCTGGTGGGTTCGACGATGCGCCCGCTGACCGACCGCCTGCGGATTTCGCGCGAGAAGCTCGCCTACATCGTCGACAGCACCGCAGCGCCCATCGCGGGGATCTCACTGCTCTCGACCTGGATCGCGTTCGAGGTGTCGGTCTTCAGCGCGCAATTGCCCGAAGTCGGCATCAGCGAGAGCGGCTATGCGTTCTTCTTGCGCGCGATGCCGTTTCGCTACTACTGCATCCTGACGCTGGTCTTCGTCGCGGCGACGATTGCGAGCGGGCGGGACTTCGGCCCGATGGCGCGCGCTGAGCGACGCGCACGGCGCGAAGGCTTGCTGGTGGCGCCCGGCAGTCGACCCGCGGTCTCGGAGCGCCTCTCGACGATGCAGCCGGCTCCGCAGATGCGCCGCGATTGGCGCCTTGCGGCGGGGCCGATCGCGTTGACCCTGCTGATGACCGCCGCGCGGATCTTCGTCGACGGCGGAGGCATCGCGTTGTTTCAACGAACTCCGTCGGCGCTCTGGACCCTCGACGGGATCGGCGGTGTCGTACTCGCCGGCGGTGGCGCGGCACCGATCTTCTTTGGCGCCTGCTCGGGCTTGTTGCTCGCCGCCTACCTGGCGGGTTCGCGGGCGCTGCGCGCAGGCGTTGCAGTGGGCGTTCTGGGCGCTGCTGGCTGCGAAATCGTCGGCAATCCAGTGGCGGCTGCGTTGACTTCCGCGATCGGCGAATCGCTCGCGGGCTACCTGGGGTTTGCACTCGTCTTCGCGGCGATCTCCGGATCGATCGGCTGCGCGGTTTCGCGCTGGGGGCGCGCGACCGAGCGTCCACATCTGGCCGTCGGCGAGATTCGAAACGCGGGTCTCGGCGGCGCCAGCGCGTTGGGTTTTGCGGTCGTCCTGTTGTTCGAAGCCTGGATGATCGGCGCAATCTGCCGCGATCTCGCGACCGCCGATTATCTGGTCGCGCTGTTATCGCATTGGTTGCCGCCCGTCTTGTTGCCGCTGCTGCTGTTCGCGGTCGCTTGCGCGGTGTCCTTCGCGACCGGCTCTTCGTGGTCGACGATGTCGATCCTATTGCCCAACGTGGTCGCGCTGGCAGCCTCGCTTGGCGAGCAGACGCAACTCGGGGTGGTCGGCATGGTGGCCATCTCGATCGGGGCCGTGCTCGATGGCGCGATCTTCGGCGATCACTGTTCGCCGATTTCGGACACCACGGTGCTTTCGTCCGTGGCCAGCGGCAGCGATCACCTGGATCACGTGCGCACGCAGGCCCCCTACGCGTTCGTCACCGCGGCCCTGGCGGTGACCTGTGGCTACCTGCCCTCCGTGTTGTTCGGCTGGTGGAGCTTCCCGCTCGCACTCGCGTGCGGGGCGGTGGGGGTCGCCGCGCTGCTCGCGGGCCTGGGACGCAGGCTTCCAGACGCCTCGCCGGGGTGACGGTCCATTGCTTGCCCACGGCCGAATTCTTCAATAATCTTGCGCAATTAGGCCTGGCGCCGCAGCGCTTGCGCGGCTTCGCGGGCCTCCTCTTCGATGGTGAAACCGAAGTACTGGGAGTAGTGCAGTGGCCAAAGAGAAAGCGGTGGGCGTCGGTCTGATCGGCTTCGGGACCATTGGGACCGGCGTCGTCAAGGTATTGCAGCGCAACGCGGACGTGATCGAGCGGCGGCTCGGCTTTCCGCTGCGGCTGGTTCGCGTGGTCGACCTCGATCTGGAGAGGGATCGCGGCGTCGACCTGAAGGGCATTCCCTTCGACTCCGATACCGATGCGCTGATCGAAGATCCGGCGGTCGACATCGTGATCGAGTTGATCGGCGGCTACGACGTCGCGAAGCGCATGATCCTGCGCTCGATCGAAGCCGGCAAGCACGTGGTCACCGCCAACAAGGCGCTGCTCGCGCTGCACGGCAAGGAGATCTTTGACGCCGCCCGCAAACGGGGCGTCGATGTGGCCTTCGAGGCGAGCGTGGCCGGTGGCATTCCGATTCTCCGCTCCCTGCGCGAGGGGCTCGCCGCCAATCACATCGAGAGCGTGTACGGAATCATGAACGGCACGACGAATTACGTTCTGACGCAAATGGAAGCGACGGGTGAAGATTTCGAGGCCGTCGTCAAGCGCGCCCAGGAGCTCGGTTACGCAGAGGCGGATCCGAGCTTCGACCTCGACGGTGTGGATGCGGCCCACAAGCTGACCTTGCTCGTCGCGATGGCCTTCGGCGCAGAACTCACCTACAAGGAGATCGCGACAGAGGGAATTCGCGGACTCACGCCAGTCGATTTCGCGGCGGCCGCCGAGTTCGGCTACCGGATCAAATTGCTCGGCATCGCGAAGGCGCATCGGGGGCCCGATGGCGAGGAGTCGATCGAGGCGCGGGTTCATCCGACCCTGGTTCCGAAAACGAGCCTGCTCGCGAATGTCGACGGTGCCATGAATGCCGTCGCGGTCTGTGGGGATGCGGTGGGTCCGACACTCTTCTACGGCGCGGGTGCGGGCGAACTGCCGACCGCGAGCGCGGTGGTCGGTGATCTGATCGAAATCGCGCGCGAAGTGCGGCGCGGAGCCGCGGGCCGCGTCGCTCCGCTCTCCTATCTGCCGCACGAGTTGAGTCCCCGACCGATCCTGCCGCTCAGCGACATCGTCGGGCGCGCGTATCTGCGCTTTTCGGCGTTGGATCGCCCGGGCGCGCTGGCACACATCTCGGGGATTCTCGGCGACCACAATATCGGCATCGAGTCCGTGAGCCAGACCGGGCAGGGTGGCGACGGCGAGTCCGTTCCGGTCTTGATGCAGACCGATCCCGTGCGGGAATCCGTCCTCCGCGAGGCGCTCGACGAGATCGAGCGGCTCTCCGACCTCAGCGCGCCCACCCGCTTGATTCGGATCGAAGAGGGGCTCTAGCGATGTCCAAGCAGGTGGCTCCGCGGGCCTGGTTCCAGAGCATCCGGGATCCGCAGGAACGCTACGAGCTCGATGAAATCGTCTACAAGGCCAAGGACGGCGCGCTGCTGGAGGTCGTTCACGATCTCGGCGAACTCCGCAAGAAGAGCGCTGACGAGTGGAAGGCGCTGTTCAAGTCGCGCAATCACGCTACGGAATGGCCCTTCGGGTCGGGCGTCTGGGGCAAGAAGGAGTGGGTGCTGCCGGACATCGACGACGACAACGTCGTCTCGATGTACGAAGGCAACTCCAATCTCTTCTGGGCCGAGCGCTACGGCAAGCAGGAACTCGGCCTGAGCGAACTCTGGATCAAACAATGCGGCAACACCCACACGGGTTCGTTCAAGGACCTGGGGATGACGGTGCTCGTCTCGATGGTCAAGGAGTTGCTGCAGCGCGGAAAACAGATCCCCGCCGTGGCTTGCGCCTCCACGGGCGACACCTCGGCGGCGCTCGCCGCCTACTCGGCGGCGGCCGGAATTCCGGCGATCGTCTTTCTGCCGAGGGGGAAGGTCTCGATCGCCCAGTTGATCCAACCCGTCGCCAACGGCGCGATCGTCTTCGCACTCGACACCGACTTCGACGGTTGCATGGAGATCGTGAAGCAGGTCGCGGAGAACGACGGCGTCTATCTCGCGAATTCGATGAACAGTCTGCGGATCGAGGGCCAAAAGACCGTCGGGATCGAGATCGTCGAACAGTGCGACTGGAAGGTTCCGGATTGGATCGTGATCCCGGGCGGTAACCTCGGCAACGTTTCGGCGCTCGCCAAGGGTTTCGACATGATGCTCGACCTCGGCCTGATCGACCGCAAGCCGCGGATCGTCTGTGCCCAGGCGGAGGCCGCGAACCCCCTCTATCTCTCGTACCAGCGCAATTTCGAGGTCTTCGAGCCGATTGCGGCGCGCCCGACACTCGCGTCGGCCATCCAGATCGGCAATCCGGTTTCGATCGAGAAGGCCATCGATGCACTCCAGCGCTACGACGGGATCGTCGAGCAGGCGAGCGAATCGGAGATCGCCGATGCGAATGCGCGGGCCGATCGGACGGGTTTGTTCAATTGCCCGCACACGGGCGTCGCGTTGGCGGCGCTGGAAAAACTCGTCAGGGGCGGCGTGATCGACCGGGATCAACGTGTCGTCGTGGTGTCGACCGCGCACGGGCTCAAATTCGTGGATCAGAAGGTGAAGTACCACCGGATGGAACTCGAAGGGATCGAGTCGATGCACGCGAACCCCCCGATCGAGTTGCCGGCGCGCTACGAGACGGTGCGCGACGAGATGCTGCGGCAGATCGAGCGGCGCGGCGCGCCCTGAGGAATCGATGTTCACCGGAATCGTAGAAACCGTCGGCACCGTCGTGAAGGTCGAGTCGGGCAATGATCTGACTCGGCTGGTCATTGGCGCCGAGTCGATCGCCGACGGGGTGAAGCTCGGCGACAGCGTTGCCGTCAAC
This sequence comes from Deltaproteobacteria bacterium, assembly GCA_024640705.1. Taxonomy (GTDB): domain Bacteria; phylum Myxococcota_A; class UBA9160; order UBA9160; family SMWR01; genus JACZVU01. The sequence continues at coordinate 8,191 of JAHEEJ010000069.1, read as the reverse complement.
GGGGGCTGTCTCACCGTGACATCGCTTCTCGACGGCCGCTTCGCATTCGAGGCCATCCCGGAGACGTTGGAGCGCACGAATCTCGGTGATCTGAAGGTGGGTTCGCGGGTCAACCTGGAGCGCGCGATGCGCGCTGGGGATCGGCTCGACGGACATATCGTTCAGGGGCACGTGGACGGCGTCGGAATCGTTCGCGCGGTCATCCAGGATGGCAACGACGTCAGGCTTCAGGTCGACTGCGATCCGGAATTGGCCGACTGCGTGGTCGAAAAGGGCTCGATTGCGATCGACGGCGTGTCGCTGACCGTCGCAGCGCTACTGCCGTCGGGATTCGAAGTCGCGTTGATTCCCCACACTCTGGAAGTGACCACCCTGAGCGACCGTCGAACGCATGACCGGGTCAATCTGGAAGTGGACGTGTTGGGAAAGTACGTGAAGCGCTACCTCGAACGCATGCTTCCACCGAATGACGAAGCGTCTCGTTAACGGTTCCAGACCCTCCGGGTCCGGAACGGCTCGCAAGAAACGACGCTGCGCGTGGTTTCTTGCGAGCCTTTTGGCGCTGCTCGTCGCGATTCCGGCGGTCGCCGATGACCCCGTGCATCAGGACGTGTGGCAGGCGACGCTCGAGGATGTCGCGCCGGCGGTCGTCGTGCTGCGGGTTCGGGTGCCACGCGCCTTCGACACCCAGAAGGCCGCCTACGAGATGGCCACCGGTTTCGTGGTCGACGCCGACCTCGGCATCATCCTCACCAACCGTCACGTCGTAAACCCCGGCCCGGTGGTGGCCGAGGCGGCCTTTTTGAACCACGAAGAAGTCGAAGTTCGCGCGGTCTACCGCGACCCCGTCCACGACTTCGGTTTCTACCGGTACGATCCGGAAGACGTCGAGTTCATCAAACCGAACGAGCTGTTGTTGGTTCCCGAGCACGCGCGCGTCGGAACCGAAATCCGCGTGGTGGGAAATGACGCGGGCGAGAAGCTCTCGATTCTGTCGGGCACGCTGGCCCGCCTGGATCGGGAAGCGCCGCGCTATGGCAAGAAGTCCTACAACGATTTCAATACCTTCTACTTCCAGGCCGCCTCGGGAACATCGGGAGGATCGTCGGGTTCTCCCGTGGTGGATGTTCACGGCCACGCGGTCGCGCTCAACGCGGGCGGCAACCGGACTGCATCGTCGAGCTACTACCTTCCGCTCGACCGCATCGTGCGCGCGCTCAAATATGTGCAGCGGGGCGCAACCGTCCCGCGCGGAACCATCCAGACCGTATTTGCGCGGCGTCCCTACGACGAACTGCGGCGACTCGGGCTGCGCGGTGACGTCGAGGCGGAGATCCGGCGCTCGTTTCCCGCTGCGACGGGCATGCTCGTCGTCGATGAGGTGATCCCCGGCGGCCCCGCGGATGGGAAGCTCGAGGTCGGTGACATCCTGTTGAGCGTCGGAGAAGTTTCGCTGACGTCGTTTTCGCCGCTGGAGGCGTTTCTCGACGATCACGTCGGTCGGGAGATCAGACTGAAGGTGGAGCGCGCCGGAGCGACACTCGACACATCCATTGCGGTGGAGGATCTAAGCTCGATTACGCCAGATCGCTATCTGGAGGCGGGTGGCGGTGTCGTCCACCCGCTCTCGTACCAGCAAGCCCGGAATCACGCCGTTGCCGTGGAGGGTCTTTATCTGGCGACGGGCGGTTACGCGTTTACCAAAGCGGGACTGACACGCGGAGCCGTGATCACGGAACTCGATGGTGAGCCCGTTCTCGCTGGCGACGGCGCCGAAGCCCTCGCCGATTTCGAAGCGCGCTGGGCTGCACTCCCGAATGGTGCCAAGGCTGCTGTTCGCTATTTCGATCTCGAAAATCCAAAACTCGAGTTGCTCGCGGTCGTCACCGTCGACCGGCTCTGGTTTCCGATGCAACTGTGTGTTCGAGACGACGCGACGGGACGGTGGCCCTGTTCGATTTCGCCGGCTCCGCCCGAGCAACAGGAGCAATTTCCCGCGACGACCAGCTTCAATGCCGACCTGCCAAGACCGATGCGAGATCTCGCACCCTCGCTGGTGATGGTCGAGTTCGATACACCCTTTCGGATCGATGGTCTGCATTCCGACCGGTTCAAGGGCACCGGTCTGGTGGTCGATGCCGAACGCGGGTTGGTCGTCGTCGATCGCGAAACCATTCCGGTAGCACTGGGTGACGTGAGACTCGTGTTTGCGGCGTCGGTCGAGGTTCCGGGCGAGGTCGTCTTCATCCACCCGGTTCACAATCTGGCGGTCGTCGCCTACGACCCCCGGCTGCTCGGCGATACCCCGATCCGAAGCGCCCGGCTGCGGCCGATCGCGCTCGAATCGAATGACGAGGTCTGGGTGGTGGGCCTGAGTCCCGAGCAGGAACTCGTCTCGCGCAAGAGCCGCGTCTCGACCGTCGAAGATTTTTCGCTGCCTTTGACAGACCCGCCGCGATTTCGGCAGGCGAACCTCGAAGTGGCCCTGCTCACCGATTCGCCGACCACGGTCGGCGGTGTCCTCGCGGACAAGAAGGGCAGGGTGCACGCCTATTGGGCGTCGTTTTCGACGGGGGTGCCGCCTCAATCCTATTTCGCGGCGATCGGCGTGGAACACATCCAAGAAATCTTGGAACCACTGCGCGAAGGGCGGCCGGTCGGATGGCGCACCCTGGGAGCCGAGTTGAGCCCGATCACGCTCGCGGACGCGCGATCCCGGGGCCTCTCGGAAGCGTCCGCGCGTAAACTCGAAGCGCACGACAACAACAGCCGGCGGGTGCTCGCCATTTCCCGTCTGACGGCCGGTATGCCATCCGCAGAGATCCTGAAGCCCGGCGATCTGCTGCTCGCGGTCGATGGCAAGCCGATCGCGACCTTCGAAGAGATCGAGCGGGCAGAGCAGCGAGAAGAGGTTCGGCTGACGCTGCTGCGCGATGGCGAGGAGCTGACGCTGCTGATTCCAACCGCTGCCGTCGATGGTCGCGGGACGGATCGCGCGCTGTTTTGGGCCGGCGCGGTTTTGCAGGCGCCGCATTCCGCGATCAACGAACAGGGGGGCATCGATCCCAAGGGTGTCTATGTGGCGTGGCTCTGGTACGGCTCACCCGCCAATCGCTACGGGCTCACCGCGAGCCGTCTGATCGTCGCGGTCGACGACCGCGAGGTCACGGACCTGGACAGCTTTCTGGCCGCCGTCGTGGATCGTCCAGACCGCCGTTCGGTGCGTCTTCGCACCGTCAGCCTCGACGGGCGAACGGATGTCATGACCCTGAAACTGGATCTCGAGTTCTGGCCCACCACGGAATTGCGTCGCAACGGGAAGGGTTGGGAGCGGATATCGCACCCGCCCTCCGCGGACTGAACGAACGGGCGGCCGAGGGATGTCTCTAGCGTCTCTGTATCGATCGATTGCCGCGACACTGCTTGTGCTGGCTCCGCTTTTGCCGGCGGCGGGCGACTCGATCGAGCCTGAAATCGACGCTCGAACCGCTGCGCTTCGCGCCGAAGATTCTCTGCGCGCCGATCGCACCTTCATGCGGGCTCGCGTGACGATCCGGTCGTCCAGAGGCGCCAAGGGCCGGGTGATCGAATTCGAATGCTGGAACGATCGGATCGAGCGTCGGTCGTTCATGCGGGTTCTCGCGCCCGATTCAGACGCGGGTGCCGCGCTGCTCAGCCTGCCGCCGAATCTCTGGCGCTACGAGCCCGAGTTGGGGAGCACGGAGCTGGTTCCCCCCTCGGCGCTGTTGGAGCCCTGGATGGGCAGTGACTTTGCGATCGCCGACCTGATCGATCCATTCAGCGACATCGAGGAGTACGAGGTCGAGTCGCTCGGGGTGGAAGAGCCAACCGACGGCGCAACCGGGGCGCAGCGCTACGTGCTGCAGTACACGCGCATGCCTGCGGCGCGCGCCGCCTGGGAAAAGCTCGTGGTTTGGGTCGAAGCCGAAGGCGGCGCGCCGATGCGTCAGGAGTTCTACGCCGCGAGCGGCGAGCGGCTTCGAACCATCTACTTCAGCGACGTTCGATCCGTCGCGGGTCGCCGCGTCCCGCATCGCTGGAAGGCGATCCCGGCCGGCACGAAAGGGCGTGAATCCATTCTCGAAATCCGCGATCTCCGGTTCGAAGCGGCCTTCGACGATGCCGTCTTTAGCACCGAGAACCTCAAACCCGCCCAGGACGCCAACCCCGACGAATAGGATCGAGCCGTGATTCGATGGGAACTGCTCGATACCGCTGCGGTTCGGGAAACGGGAGCTGAATTGTGCCTCTATCGGCGAGGCGGCGAGTTCTCGATTCGGCTCGAGGGTCGCGAGCTGATGAACAGCCGAGTGCACGGTTCGGAAGAAGCGCTCGGCGAACTCGCATGTGAACGCATCGCCGATCGCCCGAAGGCGCGCGTGCTGGTCGGCGGGCTCGGGATGGGCTTTACGCTTGCGGCCGCACTCTCGAAACTCGGCCCCGACGCGGTTGTGGTCGTCTCGGAGCTCGTGCCCGAGGTCGTGTCGTGGAGCCGAGGCGTGCTCGGCGAGCTTGCGAAACATCCGCTTCGGGATCCGCGCGTGACGGTGCGCACGATCGACGTCGCACAGCTGCTGAAACAAGAGCGCGGCAGCTACGACGCCATTCTTCTCGACGTCGACAACGGGCCCGAAGCCCTGCCGCGATCGGGAAACAGCTGGCTCTACGGTCGAGCCGGGTTGGCGGCGGCACTGGCGTCACTGCGCGCGGAGGGGTTGTTGGCGGTCTGGTCGGCGGGCCCGGATCCAGCCTTCGCCGGGCGCTTGCGCGCGGTCGGATTCGAAGTCGAGGAAGTCGAGGTGTGCGCGCGTGGCTACGCGCGCGGCACACGTCACACGATCTGGTTCGCGCGCCGGATCAGCTGACGATGCGATCCATCAGCAGGGTGGCGATTCCCAGGAACGAGAAGAACGCGAACGCGTCGGTGAACGTGGTGACGATGACACCCGAACCGAGTGCGGGGTCCTGGTTGAGGGCCTTGAGGGCGAGCGGTACGGCTGCGCCCACGAGACCGGCGACGGAGAGCGTGAGAATCATCGCGCCGAAGAGCGCGACGCCGATGATCGGATCGGCGTTCCAAAGGTAGGCGATGCCCGCGCTGCCGATTCCCATCGCGATTCCCAGCGCGAGTCCGACGGCCAGCTCTTTTGCCACGGCACGGAATCCGCTGGAGAACTCGATCTCGCCGAGCGCGATGGCCCGGGTGATGACCGTCAGCGACTGGGTGCCGCCGTTGCCGCCCATGCCCGCGACGACGGGCATGAAGATCGCGAGCGCGACGACCTGTTCGATCGTGCGCTCGAACAGCCCCACCACCCAGGCCGCCGCGAAACAGGTGACGAGGTTGAGAAACATCCACGGAAGGCGCTTGCGGATCGACTCGTGGGCCGGAATGAAGACGCGGTCTGCATCGGTGAGGCCCGCGAGGTGATACATGTCCTCGGTGGCCTCTTCGGTGATGACGTCGATCACGTCGTCGACGGTGATGAGGCCGAGCATCCGGCCGTCGACGTCCGTGACGGGGACGGCGAGCAGGTCGAACCGCGCGACGAGGCGCGCGACTTCTTCCTGGTCGTCGTCAGCGCTCACGCTCACCGGATCCGGAATCATGATCTCCGAAATCAAGCGATCCGGAGGCGATGACACCAGGCGGCGGATCGGAACGACTCCGACCAGCGTTCGCTGGTCGTCGATGACGTAGAGATAGAGAACGGCTTCGCTTCCGTCGCCGACCTCGCGCAGCGAGTCGATCGCCTCTTGTGCGCACATCTTCTGATCGAGCGCGATGAAGCTCGTGGTCATGACCCGGCCCGCGCTGGACTCGGGGTAGAGTTCCGCTTTGTGGAGTTCTTCGCGCTTGTCGTCCGGGAGTCGCTCGATCACGCTGTTCCGGCGTTCCTCGGGGATCCATTCGACGAATTCGAGCAGATCGTCGATTTCCAGGCGTCCGATCACGGCCGCCAGGCGCTGGTCGGCCAGGGCGTCATAGACGAGGGGGAGCATTTCGTTCGGCAGTTCCCGCAGCGCCAACGCCGCGCGGCGTTGGCGGAACAGCAATTCGATCACCGCGCGAATTTCGTCCGGAGTCAGTTCGGGCAGCAGCAACGCGACATCGCTGGGCGCCATGCGACCCAGCAGGCGCTCCGCGCGCCCAGTCACGCCACTGGCGAGCAGACGTCGCAGGATACGGCTGGTGACTTGAGGTGTCGCCATCTGTCCAGACCCCGATTCCTGCCGGAACCGTCCTGGGATCGGGTTCAGGCGATGGCTGGCTTTCGCTGGAAGCGAGAGTGCGGTTCTGGCCGCGGTTTGTTCGAGTTTTCTGCGTAGTTCATCACGTTCCGAGAATTCTTACCCTAGAATCGGACTTCTCGCTATCGCACTTGAATCCGACGTCGGTGGGTGGAATTAGCGCCGGCTCGCGCGTGTTTTGAGCGCCGGTACGACGTCTCGCGATCAAGATCTCTCCGTCTCTTCCCGATGGACTGCTGGGGTCTGCGGACTTCTTGTACCCTCTGCCATGCCATTCGAGGATGTTTTCGTGCTCCGACTTCGAAAAGTCGCCGACGCGATTGTCGTGACACCGGCCGTCATTGTCGTGCTGCTCGTCATTGCCAGTCTGGCAGTGGACGGCGCTCGCGCCGACACCAAGCCGTCGCGTTTCCGCGCGGTCGATGAGCCGCTCGTGAGCGAACGCGTGATCGAGCAGGGGGAGTGGGCCTCCGAACTCGCTTTCGCGCTCGGGATCTCGGGTGCGCTACCGGACGATCACAGCGCCGAGGATGTCTTCGGGTTGCTCTGCGCTGAACGCGCGGAGCGGGATATGGAAAGCGGCGGTCGACGCACTCCGGTCGGCGCGCCGTTTCGGGTCGCGATCGACTCGCCCGTCGCTCGAGGCCTCGGCGAGCCGGTTCGCGTCGTCGCCAATCTACCCTCGACTGCGCTCTATGCGCTGACGGTGACCGGCGTCGGTCCGCAGCGCTGGGCGGTCGATCAGCACACGATCGGGCACCTCGATCCGACCGCCCTGGGCGTCGCCCAGGCGGCGACGATCATCCCGCTGCAAAAGGGGCCCCACGAGCTGACCGCCTATCTCAGCCACGATGCCCGCGTCGATCGGATCGAACTCGCCGCCTATCGACCCTTCTGTGTGACTCCCGCGGATGGCTGGCGGGATCAACAGCTGCTCACCTTCGCCTCGAGTGCGCGCACGCTGGTTGCCGCACTGGGGCTCGAGCGGCGGTTGCCGGTAGACGGTGAGCCGATTGCGATCGAGGGAGAAGCCTACGAATCGGTTTCCGCGTACGGTGGTTCCACCACCCGCGAACTCTCCGAACCCGCGTCGGGCGGCGCCTGGGCAACCGCCGTCAGCCGGCCCGCTGAATTTACCTATCGCACGCAGATCGAGGAGCCGGGTGTTTACAGCCTGATTACAAGAATCCACGGGGAGGGCGAGGAAATCTGGTCGATCGACGGGGGCTATCGCGTCACGGTCGAACCCGAAGAAGAGACCGAGGGCTTCGCGAGCACGCACGTGGTAACCCTCCACCTCTCCGGTGGCGAGCACGTGATTCGCGCCCTGCTCCCCAAGGGCACCGGCATCGATACGTTGCACCTGCTGCGGCGGCGCGCGCGGGACGTCGATTACATCGCGCTGCTAGAGGCCGAGGGTTTCCGGAGTGGGGTGCCGAAACAACCCGTCACCCAGACCGAGGCGTATCGGAGCCTCTCTCGCCCACTGTTTGCCGAGATTTCGAGCCATTTCCTCTCGCGCCTGGCCTCCGATTTCCAACGGGCTCCGTGGTGGGTCCGAAGCGACGAACAGCGGGCCATCGCTCCGACCATGAGGCTGAAGGACCAGTGATGTCGCGCAAGCTCACCATCGTCGCCGTGGGCGCGCTGCTGACCTGGGTGTCCGTCGCGGCCGCGGAAGACCAGGAGAGTCCCTTCACCATCCATCCCTCCATGTTGATTACGCTGGTGGGAGACGACAATCCCTATCTCGAGGAGCCAAAGGACGGAGCCTTCGGACTCTGGCTCGCCCCGAATCTCGAGCTTGGCTATCGGGCCGATTTCTTCGAGCTGCAGGCGGATCTGGGCGCGGATTTGCGGCGCTACCTCGACGAGAGTGATCTCTCCGAGGAATTCTATCGCGCCATCGTGAACGGGG
>JAHEEJ010000361.1 GCA_024640705.1 Deltaproteobacteria bacterium | reverse complement strand
GACAGCGGTGAGTTTCGGCACCCTGGCTCTATCTTCTCATCGCGGAATGGCGAGCCTGGGAATCGTCCTCAGCATCGGAATGGCCTTGACGATCGTGTGCACGCTGATCGTGCTACCCGCCTTGCTCGAGTGGCAACGCGATCACAGCAAGGCCAGGAGCGCTTCCGCGAGCCTCTCGTAATCGCCTCGGCTGTTGTAGAGCTGCGCGGACACGCGGACCAGGCGCGTTTTGCCCGCCGGGTCGAGTAGCAGCGGGACCTCGATCCGGTGGTCGCGCAAGAGCGCGTCGTGCAGTGGATTGGGTCCGAAGGCGTGAGGGTTTTCGGGGATGGGAAAGCGGCTCGAGGCCGGCAGCGCGACCGCGGCCATGCTTCCGATCAGCTCAGCTGGGCACGGCATCTCGACCCGCAAGGCGTCGACCAGCAGGCGGCGACCCTCGAGTGCGAGTGCGTGATTGCGCGCGCGAACCTCGTCCCATCCACCCGGCAGCAAGCCTCCCAGGAAGCGGATGGCCTCGGGCACTGCGATCGCCGCGCTCGGGTCGCTGGTTCCCGTCCAGTCGAACTCGGCGCGAAAGCGCTCGGACCTCGGCACCGGCGCATTGGCACCGTGGCTGATGACCGCGGGCCGCACGTCCTCGCGTCGATCTTCGCGCACCCAGAGAAAGCCGGCGCCCTTTGGCGCGCAGATCCACTTGTGACAGTTACCCGTGTAGTACGATGGCGCCAGCGCGTCGATATCGAGATCGAGCATGCCCGGCGCATGGGCTCCGTCGATCAACACCCGGACGCCGCGCGCCTCGAGTTCGGCGATCAAAACCCCAACGGGCAACACGAGGGCCGTCTGGCTCGTCACATGGTCGAGCAGGGCGAGGCGCGTCCTCGACGTCACACTGCGCAGCACGGCCTCGCAGATCGATTCTGCGTTCGCAACGGGAAACGGAATCGAAACCACGACGACACGTGCGCCGTTTAGCGCGGCCACGTATTCGAGCGCATTGCGGGAGGCATTGTATTCGTGATCCGTGACGAGCAGTTCGTCACCCGCACCCAGGGAGAGCGATCGCAACACGGCGTTCAGGCCCGTGGTGGCATTCGGGACGAAGGCCAGGGCTTCGGGCGACGCACCGATGAACCGCCCCAATACTCCGCGGGCTTCCGCCAGCAGTAGCGGCGCTTCCCGGGTCAGGAACTGAACCGGCTGCCGCTCCATCTGCTCGCGCACCCGACGTTGCGCTTCGAGCACGGGCAACGGACACGCGCCGAACGAGCCGTGGTTCAGGAAGATGATTTCGGGATCGAGCGACCAGTGGCGCGAAAAATCCGTTCCCTCCCCGGCCACGATCGCAGAGATCCGAGTCAGAGAGGTTCGTCGAGATCGACGTCGACCATCAGTTCGTGGGCCAACGCCTCGAGGTCCTTGCGCAACGAGTCGAGGCTCAGGCCCACCGGAACCAGGAGTTCCGCGTTGGCGAGAAAGAGCAGCTCGCCCGACATCGGCGCACTCATGATCTCGGTGCGCAATTCGTCGACATTGATGCCCCGATCCGCGAGAGCCTCCGAGATCTCGTGCACGATCCCGGGTCGGTCACTGCCGATGATCTCGAGTCGGAGCTCTCGCACGTCGGAGGCGGGAGGCTCGGGTTGACTGCGAGCGACATCGACGTGAAGGCCCTCGGGTTCCAGCAATTGAAGCGCCTGGGTGAATGCGTCGATCTGTTCTTCGGGAATACTCGCGCGCAGGATCCCCGCAAATTGACCCGCGAGTCGCGCCATCCGGCTCTCCAACCAGCTGCCCTGGTGGTCGGCAATCACCTCGGAGAGGGATTCGACCAGACCCGGCCGATCGGGACCGATCACCGTCAAGATCAGAGATGTCGACACCATTTCCTCCTGATTCGCGTGGCGGTCGCCGGGATCATCAGGCCACCCATCCGCACAGCGGCACAGCGGCAGCGAATGACGTGGAGCGGCAACGCTCGAAGGGCGGCCGTTCCTACCCGCGAGGAAACATCATCACCCGCCGAGCGAGCTGCCGTCAATCATCAATTGCAGATCGCCGAGCGATTCTTGCGCCGCGAGATCGCCCGCCGAGCGTCAAAACCACTCGGCAAATCGCGCCTGCGCATCGAAAGCGCAGCCGGAATCCAGAAATCGGGGACCGGAGCGGATCAGAGGTGCGAAATCCCGGCCCCGGGTGCTAATCATCGCTCGCGCCGCCCGAATGAGCAGAAGGTGGACCCCCCGAACTCCGGAGGCCCATGACCGCCACGAGCCCGCCGCCCGCGTACCCGACGCTCTTCGGGCATCCGACCGGCCTGTTTACGCTCTTCTTCGCAGAGATGTGGGAGCGCTTCTCCTATTACGGGATGCGCGCCCTGCTGGTCTTCTACATGATCAAGGGCTTCCTCGGTTACGGGGACTCCCAGGCCTACGCGGTCTACGGCGCCTACACGGCCCTGGTCTACGCGACGCCCTTCATCGGCGGCATGCTCGCGGATCGACTGCTCGGCAGGCGACGCGCGGTCGTGGTCGGCGGCCTGCTGATGGCCGCGGGCCATCTCACGATGACGATCCAGCACGAACTGGCGTTCTTTGCTGCGCTCGCATTGCTGATCTGTGGCAATGGCTTTTTCAAGCCCAACATCTCCACCATGGTCGGCACCCTCTATCCGGATACGAGTCTGCGACGGGATGGTGGATTCACGATCTTCTACATGGGGATCAATCTCGGTGCCGCGATGTCGCCGCTGATCTGCGGCTACGTCGGCGAGACCTACGGCTGGCACTACGGCTTCGGGCTCGCAACGATCGGGATGCTGATCGGCCTCGCGGTCTTCGTGGCTCCGGTCCGAGTGACGCAGATCCTGATTCTGGCCGGTGCATTGAGCACCTCGGTCGCACTCTTGTTCCTGCAGGACAGCGGGCTGCAGTTGGCGGTGAACGCGGCAGTGGCCATCGCGCTGGCCGCCAGCGGCATCATCGCATGCATCGCGCTCGCCCGGGGCGGGTTGCCCCCCGAAACCGGCGCACCTCCGGATCCCAGCGCCCTCACCCGGAAAATTGCCGGCGCACTCCGCACCGACTACGCGGTCTATCTGGGTGTCGCGATCGCAATCCCCATCTTTGCATTGCTCGTGCAGCGCAATCAGATCGCTGGCATTCTGTTGTTCCTTTTCGGCGGTGCAGCGATGCTCTCGCTGCTCTTCGAGGCGTTTCGATCGGACACCGTCGAACGCCAGCGCTTGTTCGTCGTATTGATCCTGCTGTTCTATTCGATGCTCTTCTGGTCCTTCTTCGAGCAGGCGGGCAGCTCCGTGAACAACTTCACGGACCGCAATGTCGACCGCGTCCTGGAAGACCGCACCATCGAAGCCTCGGAGGTCGGATCCACGATCGCAATCGACCTCAATCAAGAGCAGCTCGGCCATCGGCTCGGCGATCGGCTGATCGTGCTCGACGACGTCGATGCGGCGCGCGCGAGCGGCGAGACCGAACTGGAATGGCTGATCGGCGAAACCAACGTGGGAATGGGTGTCGGGGGCTCCGAAATCAAGGCCACGATCTTCCAGGCCGCGAACCCGATCTTCATTCTCGTGTTTGGACTCGTGCTCACCGGGCTCTGGGCCTTTCTCGGACCGCGGGGTTGGGAGCCGAAGACAGCCGTCAAGTTTGCGCTGGGATTGCTGCAACTGGGGCTCGGATTCGGCGCGTTCTGGTACGGC
>JAHEEJ010000360.1 GCA_024640705.1 Deltaproteobacteria bacterium | reverse complement strand
ACCAGCCCCGCGCGATCGATCGCGAACGTGACCGGCAGGTTCTGCAGCGCCACGTCGTGGACGATCTGGTCGAAGGCCCGCTGCAGGAAGGTCGAGTAGATCGCGCAGACCGGGCGCATGTTCTCGGTCGCCAAGCCCGCCGCGAAAGTCACCGCGTGCTGCTCGGCGATGCCCGCGTCGTAGACGCGATCGGGATGTGCGCGCTCGAAGTGGTCGAGGCCCGTCCCGTCGGGCATCGCGGCGGTGATCGCCACCACCCGCGGGTCGCGGTCCGCGAGCGCGACCAGCGCCTCGGCGAAGAACTGGGTCCACGAGGGCGTGCTCGGCTTGCCGGAACCCGGCAGATGTTTGCCGGTCTTGGGATCGAAGGGCTTGCAGGCGTGCCAGCCATAGGGGTCCGCCTCCGAGGGCGCAAAGCCGTGGCCCTTCTGGGTGAGGGCGTGGAGGACGACCGGCCCGGAGGTGTCGCGCATTCGCTCCAGTGCGGGCAGAAGCTCGTCGAGGTCGTGGCCATCGACCGGTCCGATATATCGAAAGCCTAGCGATTCGAAGTACTTACGAGCGCCTCCGGTCTTCTTGAGGCCACCGATGCTCGGCGCGATCGACATCCCGTTGTCGTTGTAGACGACGCGCGCGTCGGCTTCGAGGTGACCCGCGTGGTTGAGCGCCTCGAACGACATGCCCGAAGTCGCCGAGCCATCGCCGATGATCGCGACGCTGCAGCCCTCCCGGCCCTGCCGGCGCAGCCCCTCGCTGACGCCGAGGCCCGCCGAGATGGAAGTCCCGGCGTGTCCCGCGCCAAAGACGTCGTATTCGCTCTCGCTGCGGCGCAAGAATCCGCTCGGTCCGTCGGCCTGCTTGATTTTGATCAGCTGCTCGCGGCGGCCCGTCAGTGCCTTGTGGGCGTAGGCCTGGTGGCCGACGTCCCAGATCAAGCGATCTCTGGGTGTATCGAATACCCAGTGAAGTCCAACGGTTAGCTCGACGGTTCCGAGGCTTCCGGCGAAGTGGCCGCCGCGCACGGCGCCGAGCTCGACGAGTTCGGCGCGCAACTCGTCGCAGACCTCGCGCAGGCGATTTCTCGGAACCTGCCTCAGGTCGGCCGGTTCTCGAATTTTCGCGAGCAGGTCTTCAGACGGATCGCGAGAGCCGTCGTCGACAGCGCTCACTTGTTTGAGCCGATCCCCCAATAACATCGCGCGCAAGGTTCCCCGTCCCAGGGGCTTCGGGCAATGGAAACCGCTGACCGATTGGGCCGAAACCGTCAGTCTTCAAACCGTTTTATGAAGTTTTAGACCCATGTGTGGTGATAAGTACCCACTATGCCGCCGAAGCCATGCCGTCGGACCGCAATTGGTTGGCGGCCGTGGCCCGATTCGGTGCGCGCGGTCATGCCGTGCTGGATGGCGTCTCGAGGCGAACCCGAAAACGACGCGTCGACGAGTTCGCTCGCATAAGGATGGGCAGTCGTGCACGCACTGGCGGTTGCAGATTTTCTTCCACGCTGTGACCGGACCCGTCACGCCTCGACGCTCCAATACCTCACAGCCAATTCGAAGGCGCAAGTTGCGCGAGACAAATCGGCAGCCTGGAGAGGAGAATCATCCAATGAATGCGATTCGTGCGATCGGAAGTGTCGGCAGTAGTCTCAACAGGCGGGCGCGTTGCGGCATCTGCGGTTTCAGCGAGGTTCGAACCGACGAGGTCGTCGACCGCGGCGTCCTGTTCCTCGCCGAATGTCCGCGCTGCGATCACCGCTGGACGTCGCCCGAGCCGATCGCAGCCGAGTCAACGGCAGCGGCGCCGCTTGCGACGGTCCGCTTCCAGCGGGTGCCGGCCCGGTTCTCCCGGGAGGTTCAACCGGCGGCGTGATACCGTCGAGCCGTGAGGCTCGTGCTCTATACCGGCAAGGGCGGCGTCGGGAAGACGACCACTGCCGCGGCCACGGCGGTCTGTGCGGCCGAGCGAGGGCGACGGACGCTCGTCGTTTCCGCCGATGCCGCGCACAGCCTGGGCGATGTCTTCGAACGCCGCCTCGGCCCCACCCCGATCGAGATCGCCCCGCGCCTCGATGCGAGTGAAGTCGATCCTCGCGTGGAGATGCTCAACCACTGGGGGCGCATCCGCGACTACCTGGTCGAGATGTTCCACTACCAGGGCATCGAAGACGTCGTCGCCGAAGAGCTGGCGCAGTTGCCGGGGAGCGAGGAGATCACGACGCTGCTCGCGGTCGAGAAGCTCGCGGCCTCGGGCCGCTACGACCTCTTGATCGTCGACTGCGCGCCGACCGACTCCGCGCTGCGGCTGGCGACGCTGCCCGAGGTCGCGCATCGGGCGCTTCGCTTCTTGCTCCCCACCCTGCAGGCGATCACCCGCGTCGGAACGCCGGTCGCGCAGAAGGTCGTGTCGATCCCCCTGCCCCGCGCAGAGGTATTCCGCGATGCGGAAGTGCTGATCTACGACAAACTCAAGACCCTGCACAAGCGCATCACCGATCCCCAGACGAGTGTGCGAATCGTCGTGACGCCCGAGCGCATGGTGATCGACGAGGCGCGGCGCGCCTACACCGAGTTCGCGTTGTTCGAAGTTCCCTGCGACGCCGTCGTGATGAATCGGCTGCTGCCCGAAGAAGCGGCCCGCGAGCCTTTCTTTCGCCATTGGAGTCGCCTGCAAGAGGAGCGCTGCCGCGAAGTGAGCGAGTTGTTTGCACCGCTTCCGCTGCTGCGCGCGCCGCTGCTGGCCGATCAGGCCACCGGTTGCGAGCGACTCGCGGAGCTGGGCCGGCAGCTGTTTGCGAACGCAGAGCCCGGCGATGTGTTGAGCAAATCGGCGCATGTGCACTTCGGGCGCGACGCCACCGGCTACTTCGCGCAGGTCCCGCTCCCGAATGTGAGCGGGGACGATCTCGACGTCGCAGTCGTCGACGACGACCTGATCATCACCGCGGGCGCGCGCCGCCGCTGCTTGAGCCTTCCGCGCCGGCTTGCGCGCCGCAGCGTGCTGAGTGCGAAACTCGGCGCGGGCGGCCTGACGGTGCGTTTCGGTGCGACGGCCAGCCCCGAGGAAGATCGGTGAGGGTTCTGCTCCATACCGGAAAGGGAGGCGTCGGGAAGACGAGCCTGTCGGTCGCGACGGCGCTGGGCGCTGCGCAGCACGGTCACCGGGTGTTTCTGCTCTCGACGGATTCCGCCCACAGCCTGGGTGACGCGCTCGGCCAAGCGGTCGGCCCCGCGCCGATCGAGATCGCCGAACGCTTCGTCGCACAAGAAGTGGACGTGTTGACCGAGCTCGACCGCTCCTGGTCGAGCATCCAGAATTGGCTGCGCGAGCTGATGCGATCGAACACCGACGACATGGTCGCCGAGGAGCTGCTGGTCTTCCCGGGCATGGAAGAACTCGTCGCGCTGCGCGGGATTCGCGAGGTGGAAGCGACCGGCGAGTACGACGTCTGTGTGGTGGATTGCGCGCCCACGGGCTCGACGCTTCGGATGCTGCGTTTTCCCGATGTGCTGCGAATCTTCATGGAGAATTTTTTCGACTGGAAGCGCAAGGCCGCCAAAGCGATCCGCCCGGTTGCCGCGACGTTCGGCGCGGATGTCTACGTTCCGAGCGATGAGGTCTTCGCGGCCTTCGAACGCCTCTATCGCGAAGTCGAAGACGTCCGCTCGATCCTGCTCGACACGGACCGCACCAGCGCTCGCCTCGTCGTCAATCCCGCTCGGGTCGTGATCGA
>JAHEEJ010000068.1 GCA_024640705.1 Deltaproteobacteria bacterium | reverse complement strand
CCGTCGAGCTTCGCGAACTGATCGGGAAAAGCGCGAGTCCAGAGCGGAATCCACGCCGCATCCGGAACACCAACGGCCACCGACCTCAGATAGCTGATCCATGCGAGCTGGTCGTTGGGGTCGAAGACGCATCGAACGAGACAGGCGACCTCGATGACTTCGCGACGCCGGTAGTAGTTGCGATCCCCCTCAGCCGCATAGGGAATCCCCGCTCGCCGCAGCGCGGGCAGATAGATCTCCCAATCACCTCGGCTGCGAAAGAGCACGCCGATCGACTTCCACGCGACGCCGTGCTGATCGTGAAGCTCGCGCAAATCGCGCGCCAACGCGGAAGCTTCGATCTGCGCGGCTTCGGCCGCGCCGGTCGCGCGTTGCCCATTTCCGTCGCCATCCCAACCTGTGGGCAACCAGTACTCGACCGGCCGTAGGTGGTCGCAACGAAATCCCTCTGCGTCCGCGTGTTCCGGACTGGCGATCAATCGCTGGAACGCCGGTTGAACACCGGCTACCGGTTGCATCACGGGTGCAATGACGCGCTCGACTTCATCCAGCACGGCTGGGACCGATCGAAAATTGACCGACAATCGCACGAGCTCGCCACCCGATTCGCAAACCTCTTCGACGAATGCGCGGTATGCGGCCAGATCCGCCCGGCGCCAGCTGTAGATGCTTTGCTTCGGGTCACCAACGATGAAGAGGCCCGGGCGCGCATCTTCCGCACCGTCGAGCGCCAACGCGCGCACGATCTCGCACTGACATTGATCGGTGTCCTGAAATTCATCGACGAGGAGTTGGTCGATACCCGAGCGAATCCTCGCGGCCACATCGGGTCGACCGCGGAGCAGAAGGCGCACTTCCCCGAGAAGTGCCGAAAACGTGAGCACACCTGCCGCTCGAAGCTGCGCTTCGGCGGCAGCGAGCGGGCCCTCGAGCGCGCTACGCGCGGCGTCGAGCAAGTCGAGATCGATCGAAATCACATGCTCGAAAATGAGCAGGAGAGCGCCGACGCAGGCGGGGAGTCGGTCCGCGCGATCGCCGAGAGCAGCCGATTCGCTCTTGTTGAATTTTCCCTTCCTCCAGTCCTTGAGGCGGTTGCGTACTCGATCCGTCAATCGCTCGCGAAGCTGCTCGACAAATTCGGCAAAGCCAGCTCGATCGAAAGGCGGCCCCTCGTTCAACCTTGCGCGCAAATCGTCGAGCAACTCCGCTGTATCGAGGGTGGCGCTGCCCCCGGTCAACAGATCTCCACCGACGATCGCCGCGTAGCCCTCGAGTTGTGCGCAAAGCCGAGCAATCAGTGCAGAAATGCGATCGGGCGTTGCGGGATCTGCCGCCAGCGCTTGCGAGGGGAGCCCGGCATCCAACAGCGCGATCAGGGCTTGCTCGATCTCGCCCGGTCCAAACCGGCGCGCGGCGAGTGCGAGAAAACCGGTGTCTCCCGAGGTCGTGTACGCGGACTCGAGCGACGCCTCCATCGCCGATCGGACGGCCCGCTCCTGCAGGCGCCCGTCCGCGTCGATCTCGAGATTGGGGTGGAGTCGCGCGTCGAGTGAATTCTCGACCAGAATCCGCCGACAGTAGGCGTGAATCGTCTGCACGACGAGGTGATCGAGCGAACCGCGCAACGCTCTCGCGCGCGCGCGGAGTTCGGCAGCGGACAGCGCGGGGACTGGATCCTCCAGCCAATCAGGCGATTCTCCACGCTCCACCTCGAGCAGCGCGTCGCCGATGCGCTCGCTCATCTCTGCAGCAGCTTTCTCGGTGAACGTGATCGCGACGATGCCCCGGAGCACCTGGGCTGCGACGCGATCGCTGCGTGCGCCTTCGGCACTCGATGCCGCGGACGCCTCGGCCCGATCCCAGCCCGGACCGAAACTCCACGCGAGCACCCGTGCGACCAGCGCCGTGGTCTTTCCGGTTCCCGCGCCGGCTTCGACCACGACCGGCCGCGTGAATTCACGCTGCGCGAGAACGCGCGCCCGCGCGTCTTCTTCCCGGAGCCCGTCGGCCTGTGCGATCTCTTCGCGACTCACGCCCCGTCCACTCCCAGATTCCATAGTTGGAGCGCCGCGCGCTCGGCTTCGAGCGATTCTTTGGCAGCATTGGATCGCTCGGACGCGACCCACTGCTCGAGCCGGTACCTCGAACCAGAGTCTCCGCGCAGGCAGGCTTCTTTCACCGAGCAGGTTCGACACATCCGCGGTTCGTTTCGGCTGGACGAATCGACCAGGCGGGGCACGAAACTCCCGCGATCCCAGGCTTCGAACGCGACCTGTGCAACGCGCTCGAATGCAGCTGAAAAATCCCGATCTTCCGAATCGACCACTGCGACGCGCGCGTAATCGGGAGTGTCGGCGCCCAGGTAGAGGTAACAACCCTGAGCGGGATCAGACCCGGCCATCTGGGCTCCGCCGATCGCATACGCAGACACCTGGAGCGCAACTCCGGACGAGACGGACGCGAGAAGATGCCCCCTGCGGGTCTCGGGCTTCTTGCCATCGGTGATGGCCTTGCCGGTCTTGTAATCGATCGAGCGCAAGACGCCCGCCACCCGATCGACCCGATCGACGCGGAATCGAAGCTCTCGCTCTGCTCCGCTGGAATCTCGCAACGCGACGCAACCCTCGACTTCGGCACCCAGCACACCGACCTCGGAGCCCACCGCGGGCCATCCCGTGCCGCGCGCGGACTCCACGCAATCCCGCGCGCGATCGACCAGGACGCGCTCGAAGCCCGGCGTCGAGATGCCTTCGTCGCGAAGCGTCTCTCTGGCCCGGCGGTCCAACAGATCGCTCAAGCGATCGGGGTCCGGCCACGAAACTTGAACCGGATCGCGGCCGGCGACTTCTTCTAATTTGCGGCCAGCCGCGGGCAATTGTTCGGCGACGATCTCCTGAAGCACGCCGTGCACCAGGTTGCCGACGATCAGTGCATCCGCGTCGGGAAGATCCGCGAGCGCGTCGGGCAATGGCTCGACGCGAAGCAACTGGCCGAGAACAGCCTGCCACGGACACCGGGCGATCTTCTCGATCCCGGTCACGTAGAGCGGCGCCCGCCGCGGATCTGCAGCGTCGGTGATCGGGCCGAGGAAACCGTAATACGGGCCGAGTTTGAAGCGGTGATCGCGGCGCGGATCCCATTCCTCCAGAACCGCAATCCTCGCCGCAGCACGCGCCTCGTCGCCGCGATCGCCCGGAATCTCGATGGGTTCTGGGTCGAACTGGGAGCGCTCCTCGATGGCAACCCGCAGCGCACGCGCAAACTGATCTCGCGTACCACTCAAACCCGCGATCTGCGCGTGTTCGTAGGCGGTTCGCAGCGGCCGCGAATCGGCGCACTCCGCGGGCTGCCAGAAACCCGGAAGGTTCTCATTATCCGACGAGCGCAAGCGCTCGAGCAGCGGAGAGGCGGGCCGGCGGCGGCCATCTTCGTCGAGTTCGGGATGCGACACCACCGTATTCGAACTCGAAGAAAGCAGCTGTGCGAACAGGTAGCGCTCTTCGTCGTAACCCTCGCTCTTCACGGGTAGATCGGGCAGCACTGCGCGCAAACGTCGACGCAGCCCGTCGGGCAGCAGGGGGGCTTCTCCGATCGAGCGTGGAAAGACTTCGCGGCTCAACCCAATCAGGAACAACCGCTCGAATGTTCGCGAACGAGCTTGCTCGACCGAGAGTACGGCTACGCCGCCACCCGCTCCTCCAATCGGTAGCCTGAGCATCTCCACGGTCCGCGCGTCGAAGTAGAGCCAGAAATCCTCGCGGTCGAGTTCGAAATCCCCACTTCCAGCCGCTGCTGTTTTCGCGAGCAATTCGGTTCGCGCGGAATCGTCGGGCGGCCAACACAGATGTTCCACCACCAGAGATTCCAGAGCGTCGAGGTGATCCGACAGCGCGGCCCGCTCCGGCCAGATCGAGAGGTGCTTCGACGCCTGGCGTGCAGCAGAAACCGCCAGCGCGAAACGCCCTGCTGGGAGTTTGCGGCGAGGCGCGACGGGCGTGCCGTCTGCCTCGAGCTCCAATCCGCGGCGTGGAAGTCGCAACCGCGCGCCATCCGCGCGAGTCCCCAACCTCTCCACGTCGACGAGTCGCGCAACACCCGATGCGTGAAATGCCATCCGCAAATCCGAGCGCTCCTCGGCGCTCAGTGGCGCGGATTCTCGTCCGGTCGACGGAAGTGCGCACAAGAGATCGAGCCAGAGTTCCACCGACGCGCGCCGCCCCGCGAGCAGCAACGCCTGCAGAGCGAGGATCCGACGCCGAACCGCGGGCGTGACGACCTCGCGCGGATCGATTCCGGAGATCGGGATTCCGAGTCGGCCAAACTGGACCCGCAGCGCGCTGCGATAGAGATCGAGATTGCGTGTCACCACGCCAACCCGCTCCGGCTGAACTCCGGCGTCGAGCGCATCCCGAACGCGGTTGGCCACACCGCGCACCTCGGCCTCCAAGCCCGGCGCGCGGAGCACGCGCACCTCGGATCGCAAGGGGCTCTCGCAAAGATCCAGCGTTTCGACACCGACCGCTCCGCTTATCCGCGCACTGAACCGATCCGAAAACGCGACGCCTGGATCCGGGCGCGTGGGCTCGTCGGGATCCGCGGGCTGATCGAGGTAGACGCAAGCGCCGCAACGACGCAGCAACAGCTCGATCAGATCCATCTGCAGGCCGGTTGCATCCGCGTAGCCGAACACAAAGACTGCCCGTGCAGGCAGCACGCGCTCGGGATTTTCGTCGATCAGTTCGCACGCTCGTCGGACCCGGGTCGACAAATGCGCGATACCCAGATCTTCGAGTCGCTCGCTGGCGCGCGCGGCAACCCGAACCACCGCCGCGGCGCGTTTTGCCAGTGCGCCGCGGCTGGTTTCTTCGATCAGCTCGATCACCGCCTCCGCGTGCGCCGACTCGAGCCCCGCATCCAGCAGGTCGGTCACTTCGCCAACCACGGGCGCGTACCCCTGGCTCAGATCGTCGAGCGACTCGCGCAGGCTGGCTTCGCGTCGCGCGAGCTGCCGGACCAGCGCGGGTAGCAACGCGTTGTCGGATCCAGTCGACTCGCCGGCGCGAGCGAGGATCGACGCCACCAGACCGTCCAGGGTCTGGATCGAGATCCCCGAGACCGCGCGCCCGTGCCGCTCGACCAGCCGAGCCGACAGGTGCTCGCGCAGGCTTCGGGAGGGCGCGATTGCGATCACGGGTTTGCGGAGCAGGCTGGGATCGTCGACGCCTGCGCGGGCGAGCGCACAGAGTTCTGCGAGCAGGTGCGATTCCGACGCGATCGCGCCGCGCAACACCAGGACCCGACCGACTGCCGCCACCGCTTCCATCGCCCCCATCGCGCCTGTAGCCGCCAAGTCGGATATTCCGGCCACCGACTCTCGCAGCCGGACCGAATCTTCGCTCACACGCGTGACAAATGCGGTCATTCGAGCAATCGGCGTGCGAGAGATCGCTGCAACACGCTTCACCCAAATGCATCTATGATATTTAAACTATTGAAATTAAAGGAGAATAGTTGATTTGAAGATCGGCCGAGGGCGATCGGAGAATTTTTGAATCAAACGATATTGAACTTCATTTTCAGAATGATATGATCGATGTATCGAGAGAGCGCAGCGAAACCCCGCGCTCCCTGCAAAGACGGGAAGAAGCCGATGATCATCTGCCAATGCAATGGCGTCAGCGATCGCGCGATCCGCAAGGCGGTTCGCGACGGCGCGGGCAATCGCAACGATGTCGTCCGCGCCTGCACGGCCGGGATGGCTTGTGGCGGCTGCGTGCCGGCGATCGAGGAGATCATCGACGCCGAGCAGGAGCGGATCGCGCGCAGCAGCTTGACCGTCCTCGAACTCGCGACCAGCTGAGCACCGAGCGCCCGAGGTCACACCGGGCGCCCAGAAATCGGATTCTGTTTTCATTTGACTGGCTTCCGCGCCTGCGCGGGTTACGCTGCTATGACAACCATTCAAGCGAGAGGACGACACGTGAAAGGCGATACCGCAATCATCGAAGCCCTGAATGCAGTTTTGACCGCCGAGCTCACCGCAATCAACCAGTACTTCATCCACCACAAGATGTGTGAGGACTGGGGTTACGAGCGCCTCTCGAAGAAGAAGCGCGAAGAGTCGGTCGAGGAGATGCAGCACGCGAACTCCGTCATCGGTCGCATCCTCTACCTCGAAGGACTCCCGAACATGCAACGCCTCAGCCCGATCCGAATCGGCGAGAACGCCATCGAACAGCACAAGCTCGATCACGCGGTGGAAGTCGACGCAGTCGATCGGCTCAACAAGGCCATCGCGCTATGCCGGGAGAAGGGTGACAATGGAACCCGTGAGCTGCTCGAAGGCATCCTCGTCGACGAGGAAGAAAGCATCGATTGGCTCGAAGCCCAGCTCCACATCGTCGATGAGATCGGCAAAGAGCAATACCTCGCCGAGCAGATCCACGGATAGCTGGCGAATCCTGCGGACTCGCTTGCGCAGGCTGGCGAATCCAGTGGAGTCACTTTCAGAGTCGTGCCAAATCATTCCAGGCCGTCGCCCTGGTCGATCGTTGGCCAGGTGGATGGCAAACGCAGGCGCACTAAAATGAAAGACCGCGCACAATCCGGAGTGAACCCATGAGCAAAGAATTCTTCGGCGATCGCAAGAAGGCCCTGGAGCATTCCTTCTTCGCGATCGAAAATGCCAAGCTGCTCGAGCAGCTGAGGGCCGAGAGGCGCACGCACGATACTCGCGAGGCGCTGGCAAAGGTCTCTGGGATCGAAAGCGACGAAATCCTCGCAAAGCTCTGTGCGCTCGGCGTCGATGCCGATACCTGGACGGCGGTTTCAATCGCGCCGTTGGTCGAGGTCGCCTGGGCGGATGGAAAGATCGACGAACCCGAGCGCCGGGCCGTGCTGGCGGGCGCCAAAGCCAACGGGATTACCAGCGACAGCCCCGGATATCAGCTGCTCGAGAGTTGGCTCGAGCATCGCCCGGATGGACGTCTGCTCGAAGTCTGGGGAACCTTCATCGTCGGCCTTTGCGCGGAATTGGGAGAAGAAGAGCGAGAATCCCTGAAGCAACAAATTCTCGGTCGGGCGCGCAGCGTTGCAGAGGCGACCGGTGGTTTTCTGGGCCTCATCAAAAAGGTCTCCAATGAAGAGGAGATCATCCTCGCCGAACTTGCCAAAGCGTTCGAGGTCTGATCGCACCACCAAGGCACACTGCCCTTCGCGACTCGTTCAGCGAGCAGCGAGGCGCTTGGCGAGTTTCGAGATCGCCGCTTCGACTTCTGCAGGCGGCGCACTCGTGTAACACAGCCGCAGCCAGGTCGCGTAATCTCGGCCGCACGACGCTCCTGGAGCAACTGCCACGCCATCTTCGAGACAATCCGCGAGCAGACCCTCGATGCCGCGCTCGTCGAGCGCAGCCGCTGCATCGACGAACAAGAACGTGGAGCCCTGCGGCACGGGAAGCCCGAGTTCGGCGGCCGCCGCGGCTCCCGCCAGGCGATAGCTCTCGCGCGCGCGATCGATCCACGGCTGACCGTCTTGAATCGCGCGCAGGCCCGCCACCTGCCCCGGAGTCGGTGCCGAATAAAATGAATGGGTCGCGATCTTTTCGGCCTGGGCGATGGCTTCGGGCGGACCGACGAGATAGCCGGTGCGGTTCCCCGCCATCCCGTAGGCTTTCGAAAACGAATACGCGCTGATCGTGCGCTCGGGCGCAAAGCGACCGAGAGAGACATGCCGCCCTGCGTAGACGTAATCTTCGTAGACCTCGTCAGAGAGCAACCATAGATTTTCGCTACGTGCCAGCTCGGCCAGCGCCTGCAGCCATCCTTCTGGAATGACGCGGCCCGTCGGGTTCGAGGGCGTAGAAATGTAGAGCGCAACACTCTTTGGAGACAATCGCTCGCGAACCGCCGCGACCGCAGCCTCTGCCGAGTCGACCCGATCGAAGAAGGGGACCTCCACGGGTTTCGCGCGGAAGGTCTGCGTAATACCGCGAATCAGTGGCCAGAACGGTGCGAGAATCAACACTTCCTCTTCCGCGGCAGCGAGCATGCCCACCGCGCAGCAGAGTCCGCCGGTCGCACCGGCAGTGACCATCACCGAATCCCGCTCGCACTGCAGGCCGTTGCGCTCTCTCACTTTTTCGACGATCGCGTCGATCAAGGGCGCAATGCCGCGGGTCGCCGTATAGCGATTCAGTTCTGGAAGGTCGCTCCCCCTGAGATCCTCCATCCGCCCGCCTTCGAAAGGTTGAAACCAGGTGTCGCCGACGTTCAGCGGGCAAGCTCGGACCTGGGTGGCGCTGTCACGCGCGGCACTCGGCGAGTAGATGGAACCGGGCATTGCAGCCACGGTCTCCGTGACGTCCGGGGGTCGGGGCACGATGGAATCCTCTCGGCTTGCTGCCGCGCCTCTCCGGGTGGATCAGACCATCCCTTCGAGCACGGCGCTGTACCCCTCGCGGAATGTGGGGTAGCAAAACGTATAGCCTGATTGAACGAGCCGGGCATTGCGGCAGCGCTTGTTGCCGCGCGATCGCTTCGAAGCTTCTTTCTTGTCCACTGCTCGGGGCTCCGGAGAGCCCATCACACCCGCCAGCCAGAGCAGTACGGCGCGCTTTTCGGCGGGCTCATTGTCGACCCCGAGATAGATCGACTCCGGATTTTCGAGCCCCATCAAATGGCGCAACGCTCCGGCACAATCATCGCGGTGAATCCGATTGGTGTATTGAGGAGGATCCGAACGATAGACGGCGCGACCGGATCGAACCGAGTCGATCAATGACGTGCGCCGCGGTCCGTAGATGCCGCCAAATCGGATCACGCTGGCGGAGGGCAGCGCCTGGAGGGCGATCTGCTCACCCTCCAGAAGTCGCTTGCCGCTCCAGTGGTCGGGTGCCGTTTCGGAAGATTCGTCGACCCACTCGCCATCGCTCTGGTCGTATACGGCCGTGCTCGACGCGAAGAGCAGCCGAGGCTTTTGCCGCTGCAGGTGAAGTGCGGCGACCAAACCGCGAAGGCCATCCACATAGGCGCGACGGTAGAGAGCGTCCTCCGAGCCATTGGGAGAGACCAGGTAGAAGACGACATCCAGACCTCCGGGTAGGTCCCGGAGGTCTTCGGGTTGGGCGAGGTCTGCTGCGATGATTTCGATTCCGGCGCGCAGCGAACGCGGGTTTCTCCGCAGACCCCAGACTTCGTGACCATCGGCGAGTAGAAGATTCGCGAGTGCCTCACCCACGTATCCGCAACCCGCAATCAAGATTTTCGCCATCGCAGTTCTTTCTCTCGAATTTCGCGAATTCTAGACGACCGGAGGGTATACCGGCAGCCATGCTGGGAAAACCGGGACGGCTGCAAAAGATCGTGTGGGGGTGCTGCGGGCGGCGAACTCCCGAAAGCTATACTGGATCCGATGGCGCCCCTGATTGGGATCTCTGCGTGCCTCGACGATCGCGGTCGCTGGAAGGCGAACCGGGATTACCACTACATCGATTCCGCCTATGCGAGCGCCGTCGAAGCAGCCGGTGGTGTTCCCATCTATCTCCCCATTCAACGCGATCCGTCGTCGCTGCTCCAGAATCTCGCTGGGTTGTTGATCCCCGGCGGGGACGACCTACCCGCACCACACGAATATCCGTCGGGCGTGAAATTCGATCTCACACCCGAGAAGCAGCTGGATTTCGATCGGCGCCTGCTCGCCGAGGCGCTCGGGCGAAACCTCCCCGTATTGGGGATCTGCTACGGAATGCAGCTGCTGGCGGCTGCCCGCGGAGGTGCGCTGCTATACGACATCGCGACCGACTTTCCGCAAGCCGGCCCACATCGCCTGGCCGAGACCAACGGGCGCCACGCACTGAAGATCGAAACCGGAACGCGGGTGTCCCAAGCTCTGGGCGAAAACCCGCCGCCCGTCAACAGCCTGCACCATCAGGGCGTCGAATCGCCCGGAGTGGGCATGCGAGTCTCGGCGCGTGCCGAAGACGGCCTGATCGAGGCCATCGAAGACGAAGGTCAGCGGTTCTGCGTGGGCGTTCAGTGGCATCCCGAGAAAATGGTGGGAATCCATCGCGACGGACTCTTCGGCGCGTTCGTCATGGCTTGCGGATGACGCACCAACCCCGAGGCACGACGAACACCGCTGCGCTGGAAACGTGCGCGAAGATCCGCGAGGCGGAATACTAGGCCGATGCTTCGAGCTGTAGGGTCTGCACTCTTCTGGATCTTCATCACTTTGTCGTCGCTGGCCATGTTCCCGGTGGCGTTGCTGTGCTGGGCGCTGACGCTGCCCTTTGACCGTCGCAAGGTCGTCCTCCACCGACTGACCTGTTTCTGGGCTTCTCTCTACACCTGGCTCAATCCCGCCTGGCCAGTCGAGGTCACGGGACGGGAGAAGATCGATCC
Source organism: Deltaproteobacteria bacterium (assembly GCA_024640705.1). Classification (GTDB taxonomy): domain Bacteria; phylum Myxococcota_A; class UBA9160; order UBA9160; family SMWR01; genus JACZVU01. The sequence goes on along the minus strand of JAHEEJ010000068.1, from coordinate 3,247 downwards.
CGACGAAACCTACGTGATGGTTGCAAACCATCAGTCGCTGCTGGACATCCTGGTGCTATTTCGACTCTTCCGACATTTCAAGTGGGTCTCGAAGGTCGAAAACTTCAGGATCCCTTGCATCGGCTGGAACATGTACCTCAACGAGTACATCCAGCTGAAGCGCGGAGATCGCTCGAGCACCTCGGCGATGCTGCGTACCTGCCGGCAGAACCTGGCGGACGGAAATTCGATCATGATGTTTCCAGAGGGCACACGGTCTCCAACTGGCAAGCTGCGCGGATTCAAGACCGGCGCATTCAGCCTGGCCAAGGACGCCCAGCGCCCGCTGCTTCCGATCGTGGTTCACGGAACAGCTTCCGCGCTTCCCAAGCGCGGCGTGATCCTCCAGGGTCGTCACCAGATCCTGATCGAGGTATTGGATCCGATCGCTTATTCAGATTTTGCGGAAGAGGATGTGGAATCTTTGGCACTGCGGGTGCGAGAGCTGATTGGCGATCATCTGGAGAAGGCGCAGGTTCTAGTCAGATGATGATCTGACCATTGGCGGCCAACGCAGTCTGGCTCTGCAGTGCTGCCTACTAGTAGTTGGCCGCCAGCCCGATGTACGCACCGTCATTGGCCCGGATGACGTCGTCAGCGCTGTCTGGAGCGCTCAACGGGGGGTGGGTCTTCCCGTCTCGCCCGACGCTGTAGAGGTCATAGTCGGTATTCAGCGGAACCAGGAAGTGATCCTTTCGCGCAGATCCCAGATAGGAGCCACCCTTGGGATCAGCTCCAGCCTTTCCCGATCCGGGTGAGGTCGTTGGAAACGGCAGGTACTCGAACGGGAAGCCCCACGGGTCGAGCTTCTCGTCCATCCCGATCTGCGACAGCGTCGCAGGAAGTGGCTTCTCGGAGCGAACGTAATCATCGAGCTGCACCTCGATGGCCCTGATCGAAGCGATCGCACTCGCAACACGAACCTTTTCGATGTACGCGAGGTATTTCGTACCCGCGATTACTGCGAGAAGGCCGATGATCCCGATCACGATCACGATCTCGATGAGCGTAAAGCCCAAAATCCGCCGAGCGGAGTGCATCGAGCGGGGAAGAGATCCGTTGATCCTGGGCGAAACAGCCATCTTCGTTCAGACCGCCTCTACGCTGGATCCGTGAAACGAGCCACCGACTCTTGCAGCAATTTATCCTGTTCAGTCAGGGTCCTCACGAGTTCGGCGATCCGCTCGGGGTCGTCCTGAGACAAGATCTCCGCGACCTCTTCGATCGTACCCGACAGGTCGAGTTGACTTCGTTTGATTTCGCCGATCATCGACCGGAGTTCGAGCGTCATCTCGTTCAGAGCCCTCGCCTCGCGCTTCAGGTAATCACGCCCTCTCAGCTCGATCGGATCTGGGAAATTCCCGCGACGAATGCTTTCGAAAATCTTGTTGAACCGAAACAGTGGCTCGGTCATCCGATTGAACAGAAATAGCGAGGTGACCGTCGTTGCGATCAAGCAAGCGACCACGACGGGCCACACCACCGCGTGAATCTGGAGAATCTCCTGGGTCAAAACAGCAACCTGATCGAGAGACCCACTCCCAAATTCGAGTTGCACGACTGCCGGTGCAAATGTGATTGCACCCGCCGCGATCATGAATATCGCCGACATGCTCAGAGTCGCGAGAAGGAGATGGGTGGCGAACGAACTATCGCGCGAAAACTGGTCTCGTCTCATCAGATCGCTTCCTTTCCATTGGGCGTGATTTGATCCTTTCGAATCCAGATTCCATCCTGATTTGCCAATTCGATTGCCACAGGATCTCCATCAGAAAGTCTCAGGGCGATTTTCCTGCTGCCGCCCCCGACTCCGCGGTATTCGATCGTGTATGCCAATTTTCCTTGGTTCTCTGTCGACTCGATTCCGTGTATTGTGTAGAAAGTCGAGTGGTTCTCATCGGAACTGAATATGATGTGCTCTTCTGAAATCTCGATGAATCGACCCTGGTGGCTGGGCGAAGTCGCCATCCAGGTTCCGATCAATTGAGCGGGCAATTCCTCACCGATACAACCCGCGGCCACAATCAACGAGAAGGCCAGCGCCCAGGTCAACAGATCTGCCCTGTCGATTTTTCTAAACCTCATCATCTCGCTCGAGTAGAAGCTTTTCGAATCCGTCTGATGGAACGGGCTCCGAAAACAAGAACCCCTGGGCGGTGTCGCAATCGGCCTGGCGCAGGTGAGCCAACTGCTGTTCGGTCTCTACGCCCTCGGCTACGACCTGGAGCTTGAGACTGTGGCCCAGGGTGATGATCGCGTCGGTAATCGCCGAGTCGTCGGTATTCGTCGCAAGGTTACGGATGAACACTTGATCGATCTTGAGCGAGTCGAGCGGAAAATGTTTCAGATAGCCTAGAGACGAGAAGCCGGTTCCAAAATCGTCGATTGCGATCTTGACACCCAATCCGCGCAATCGACCCAGCGTGATCGTGACCGCTTCGACGTCCAGAAGCAGGCTCTCGGTGAGCTCTAGCGTCAGATTGGGAGGACTCAAACCCGAATCGAGGAGTGCGCGCTGGACCGTACCGAGAAAAGCACCGTCTTTGAACTGGCGACTCGATACATTCACCGAAATACTGAAGAGTTGGTGCCCTGCGTCATGCCAAGCTCTCGCCTGCTTGCAAGCCTCGCGCAGCACCCATTCCCCGATTTCGATGATGAGACCCGATTCCTCCGCCAGCGGAACGAATTCGACAGGAGAGACCACGCCAAATTCGGGATGAATCCAGCGCAGTAGTGCCTCTGCACCGAGCACTTCGCGGGTCTGGATGTCGACGACGGGTTGATAGAACACACGGAGCTGGTCCAGCTCGATCGCTTTTCGCAAGGCACTTTCCATCGCGAGACGCTGAATCGCCATGGCGTTCATCGAGGGCGTATAGAACTGGTAATTGTTCCGCCCTTCGCGCTTGGCGTGAAACATCGCCGCATCGGCATTCTTGACGACTGTCTCGAGCACGTTCCCGTCAGCCGGGTAGATGGCGATGCCTACGCTGGCCGTGATGAAAACTTCCTGGTTCCGAAGCGTATAAGGTCGCGTGATTTCGGAGAGGAGACCCTGGGCGACGCGTGCCGGTGAATCGACGCCCGAGAAGTTCGTGAGGCAGAACGCAAATTCGTCTCCACCAATCCGCGCGACAGTCCCGCTGCGAAGTCTTTCGCTGAGACGCTGCGCGACGGTCTTCAATAGCTGGTCTCCCGCATTGTG
>JAHEEJ010000359.1 GCA_024640705.1 Deltaproteobacteria bacterium | reverse complement strand
AAACGGCGCGCCAGCGTATTCTCCGTGAAGTACGCGAGCACGATCGCGAGCGGCGTGAGCGTGACCAACGACGTGATTCCGCTGCAAGCTTCGGCGACGAAGAGCGTATCGCCAGCGGGCAGTTGGATGACGTTGCCCGTGCGGGCGACCGCCGATCCGAACCAACCCAGCAGCTCCACCGCGGCGGCGCTCACCATCAACTGGAGCTCGACGATCAGCGGAGTCAACCAGGACGGCGGCAGCGGCAGCATGAAGACGAGAAACGCCAGCGGGAATGCGAGCACCCGCAAACCCTGGCTTCCGCCGAGGTAGAACGCGCAACTCGCGACGGCTGCGACCAGCGCCAGTCCCTGTAGCGAGACGCTTCCGGACGCGAGCCCCATCGCGTAGAGCAGGACCACCGCGATTGCGGCAATCACGGCCCGGCGATCGCGGTTCGCCAAGATCGCGAAGCGCGCGGGGCTGCGAGCGGCCGCCCAATACGCGACCAACGGAACCAGGAAGCCGTGCGAGTAGTAGTCGACGGAAGTCCAGACTCCGACCAGCGCGAACAGCGCGGGCAGGAAGGCCAGCAACAGCGCACCCGCCAGCAGCCACTCCGAGGTTCGGATCTCCCGGACGCGCTCGTTCACTGCGCTCTCAGCCACTGGAACCGCATCGACGCTTCTGCTCGATAGATCAATGAGTTCCTTCGCTTCCAAATTAAAGTTAAAGTCTTTTCGCAAATCTGCTGGAGCGCCGATTCCCGCGGCATGGCCGCGATTGTACGAGAGTCTATCGCGCGGACCGCCGCGGGGCTTCAACGCGCACTCCGATGGATCTGCCTTTGGAGCCGCTACGCTTGCGCGACCCGCGCGTCAATTCGCGACCCGCGGTATCCGATACAGTGGGCAGCGCTGAGGCGTCCCGAGGAGGTCGACCGAAAACCGTGCGACGACGTTTCTTCAAATTCGTACGCGAAGCCATCCGGCGCTATTTCGTCGCTGGAATCCTCTTCTTTGCACCGATCGGCGTCACGGTCTGGGCCATCGCGTCGATCATCGTCTGGCTCGACAATCTCTTGCTGCCGCGCGTCATCAAACTCGTCCTGCCCGGCATCGAGGATCCGCCTTCCCTTCCCCTGCTCGGAATGCTGTTCACGTTCGTCGTCATCATCTTCCTCGGCGTCATCGCGCGGCACCTGCTCGGCGGCGAGTTTCAGCGCGCCTGGGAGCGCCTGCTCGCGCGGGTTCCCGTCGCCCGAAGCATCTACGGCGGCGTCAAGCAACTGGCCGAGGCGATCTTCGCCTCATCCGCCCAGAGCACCCGCTTCCGCCGTGTCGTATTGATCGAATACCCGCGGCGGGGCGTCTATGCGCTCGCCTTCACGACCGGCCACGCGAGAGGCATCGTGCAGGAGGTTACGGAAGCGGAGATGATCAACTGCTTCGTGCCCACCACCCCGAATCCGACCTCGGGCTTCTATCTGCTGGCCCCCGAAGAAGACCTCATCGAAGTCGATCTATCGGTAGAGGATGCCTTCAAATTGGTGATGTCTGCGGGCCTCGTCACGCCGGATACTGTGCCGCGGGTCGACGCGGCGAAGCGCGAAACCAGTTGAACGCGGCGCGCCGCTAATCGGCCGCAGGATCCGAGGCCACCCGCGAAACCAACCGGCGAAAGCGGGGATGATTCATCAGCCCGATCGTATTGCCGCTTTCGACCATCGCGACCACCTCGGGATCGTCGAGCAATCCGGTGATTTCGGGATCGTTGCGCAGATTGCGGATCCGGGGGCCCACTTCGCGAAGAACGTCGCCCACTGCGGCGCGAAACAGATCCGCCGCTTCAGCCGACTCTTGATCGATCATGCCAACCGACGCCATCTGGCGGCGGAGTTCCTCGTCTTCGGAAAGCCGGATGAAACTTCGCGTGTTGAGCGCTGCTGCAATCGCACCCGCTTCGACATTCGCCCAGAAATGCGCGTCCTGTTGAACGGCGACGACGTGCGGGTTCGACACGATCGATTGGAGATCGACGACAGCCGCACCCGGGTTGGCGGCGAGTTTCGCGACCACATGCCCCGTGCGACCCGATTCCGACAGCGCCGACTCGATTCCCGCCTCCACCACGGTCGAGGTCACCGCAGCCGCCGCCGAGTTGCCCAACTTGGGCAGCCCATCACCTGAACCCGACAGACGCAGGGCCTCGACCCAGAGCGCGAGATAACACAGCAACGCCACCACGAAGGCGCCTCGAACCGCTCCGAATGCGCCACCCAGGAAGCGATCCCGCAAGCTGCGCCCCTCGTCGTCGGCGTCACCTGCCCGCTTGCGCAGAATCTTCGAAACGATGGCCATGGCGATGAACGCGACCAGGAACGCCATCGAGCCCGCGACCGGCACCCCGAGCAACGGCGAGAGTCCGAGCCCCTCGGCGATTGGGGAACCGAGCATCGGTGCTGCGATGAACGCGGCGCCATAGGCGACGACCAGCGTGAGGATCCCCAGCCCCGCCGCCAAGCCACCTTGGCGCACGCCGGCCCACGAGAACCAGCCCAGGACCGCGATGACGAGCACGTCGAGCCACATGTCGGTCTGAATCGGCCCGACGCGGGGACGGCTGAACGTCGTTGATCCGAGTTCCGCGAAAAGCGCGCCGAGAGCAGCGCGCCCCGCGGGGCTGTCAGCGGCGTCAAGGCGCCCCGCCCAGCGTCCGATAGCGCTGACGCATGCGGCTTTTTTGCGTCGGCGTGACGGGGCATCTGTGATCGGCAAGATCATTGGTAACTATCGGTTCGAAGAGAAGATCGGCGAAGGCGGGGTCGGAGAAGTCTACCGCGCCACCGATACCCTGCTCGATCGAACCGTGGCGATCAAAGCCCTGCGCGCGGACCTCGCCGCGCAATCCAAGGTCCTGACCCGGTTTCGCTCGGAAGCCCAGGTGCTCGCGCGCTTCAACCACACCAACATCGCGATGCTCTACACGATGGTGGTCAACGACGAAGGCATCTGGATGGTGATGGAGCACGTCGAAGGCCAGACCTTTTCCGAAATCGTCAAACAGTCGGGGCCGCTCGCTCCGAGCAGCGCGGTCCCGTGGTTCCAACAGGCGCTGGACGGCATCGGCTACGCGCACGAACACGGGGTCATCCACCGGGACATCAAGGGCTCGAACATCATGCTCAACACCCAGGGCGTCGTGAAGGTGATGGACTTCGGCATCGCCCGCGCGCTCGGCTCTTCGCGACTGACCCGCCACGGCCACATGGTCGGAACGCTGCAGTACATGTCGCCCGAACAGGTGCGGGGCCGCGAGACGGATGCGCGCTCGGACATCTACTCGCTCGGCGTGCTGCTATTCAACCTCGTCACCGGCAGGGTGCCGTTCCGATCCAAGAACGATTACGACCTCATGCACGCCCACATCGAGACACCGGCTCCCACCCCGCGCAATTTCGTGCCGGATCTCCCGGGAGAGTTGGAGCGCGCGGTGCTGCGCGCGCTCGCAAAGAGTCCGGATGACCGATTCGCGACGACGGGCGAATTCAAAGCGGCCCTGGACGAATGCGAATTCGATGCGATCGACGAGCCGTTGCTGCCGTTGGCGCCGACTCAGCGCCACGCCGTCCAGCGAGCGGACGAAAACGGCGTCGAAGTGACGAATGTGATGGGCGACGAGGATTCCGCCGAAGCTTCGACAATCGATTGCAGTCAGCCCACCCGGATCGACGCCACGCTGCTCGATCGGCCCGCGCTCCGACTGCGCGGC
>JAHEEJ010000358.1 GCA_024640705.1 Deltaproteobacteria bacterium | reverse complement strand
TCTGGTTCGGGGGCGATCGGTTTCGACGGGTGGTCGAAGGCGAGCGCTGCGTGTCGACATCGTCACAGCTGTCGTTAAACAAGTGGCAAGTTGGTGATTACAATTGCCGACGATAACTACGCACTCGCTGCCTAGCTGAAACTAGGTTAGCGACACCCGTCCGCGACGCCTTCTAGCGGGTCGCGGGTGTCATCAGAGGGCTGGCCTGCGGAACGCGGCTCCTACGAGCCGCAGGTGAGATCAACTGGAGCTGGGTTCGCGTTGCCACGACTCCGAGGCGGCACGGACCGAGATGATTCGGGGTCTACACACGTAGACGCGCACGTCGGAAGCTGTTCGGACGCGGGTTCGATTCCCGCCGCCTCCACCATCTCCACATTGGGATCATCACCTTCCACCGGTGCGATCGGCGAAACAGAACCGCCCGAAGTTTTGGAGCCCACTCCTTTCGAGCGGGCTGGCTCCTGAGCAAATCCTGGGTTACCGGACAGTGGTGAAGAAGCAGCCTATTCTTCGCGACCGTCCGAGCTAAGAAAGAGAGAGTATGAATTCCAAACGTGTTCTAGGTCTTTTGTGTGCTGGAACCTTCACGCTGCCGATCATCCTGTCCTGGGAGAGCAAGGGGGCCGAAGCGGTCGTAGAGCCTGTCCCGATCCGGATCGGGTGGCAGATCCCCGCAGCGACGCAAGCGCAGATCGTGCAGGTTCTAAAGCGAACCGACATATTGGACAGCCACGGGTTGGACCCGAGTCTCGTACCGTTCAGCTATGGCGGGCCCCAGGTCGACGCTGCCTTCGCGGGGAAACTCGATGTCTTCTTTTCTGGCGATCAACCAGCGATCAATCTGATCGCGCGCGGCGGCAGATGGAAGATCGTAGCTCGCATGTATTACGACCGAATCGCCTTCATCGTGCCTCCCAACTCACCGATCCAGACGGTCGAAGACCTGAGGGGCAAGACCGTTGCAAGCCCGTTTGGCTCGGTCGCTCACCGGGAAGCATTTCTCGAACAGCGAGCAGCCGGCTTGGATGCGGATACGAATGTCAAGAACGAGAATCTGGACATTCTCCAAATCAGTCGCCGTGTGCTGGACGGCGGGGTCGATACCTGGAATGGAATCGATGCTGCGGTCGTCTGGGAGCCGATCGTGTCACGCTTCGAACTTGCGGGGCTCGCTCGCAGCCTGACCTCGAAGCGTACGTTGGGCGTGGTTTCCTTCTCCGATGAGTTCATCGCCGAACATCCCGAGGCCGCCGTCGAGTTTCTCATCGCGCTCGTGCGAGCGTGGGATTTTTTCTCCCGCCATCCAGACCAGGTCAGGCAGTGGTACATCGACGACACACAGCTCGATTACACTTCAGAAGTGCTCATTTCGGCTGCAGGTGTAGATCCGAATTTCAGTGCGAATTCGATGCACGAAATTCAACTGGGCCTGGATCAGGAACACATCGCAATCCTCGAACAGGGGGCAGCCTGGAGGCGAGGAGCGGGAAAGACCGGACCCGATATACGTCGATCAGTAGATCAAAGCCTGATGGCCGAGGCGAGTAGAAAAATTGCGACGGCGCGCTTCGATGACGTTCGAATCCTTCTTCCATCGACCCGCGAAGCGCCGGAGATCGATACCCATCGCGGATACAGCCTCGACTCGGTACCTCTCGGCGTGGCGTTCGTGTTCATGGTTGTGATCGCACTTGCGGCGATCGAGTTGGGTTTTCGACTCGGAAAACGCAGCCAAGGGAAGTTGGTCAACGAGCCAGTGCGCCCGGTCGCCACAGTGGTGGGGGCCGTGCTCGGAATGATGGCGTTCGTGATCGCGCTCACCTTCGGGTCGGCAAACAATCGATTCGATGCCCGCAAAGAAGCGCTTCTCGATGACGTGACTGCCATCCAGACCGCGTACCTGCGGGCCAATCTCCTACCAGAGCCGCATCGCACGACGGTGCGGAGCCTGCTGCGCGATTACGTGCAGGCTCGAGTCGGCATCGTATACGCGTACGGCCGGCCCGAGACACTGCGCCTCGTGCAGCGCCGCGCCGAGGCGCTGCAGGAATCGATGTGGTCCCACGTCGAAGCTCTTGTTGGCGCCGAAAACGATAACCGCATCCATGGGCTGTTCGCCTCGGCGCTGAACGAAGTTTTCAATCTGCACACCAGGCGCGTCGTCCTCGGGGCCCACTATCGAATTCCGGGCTTTGTGTGGTGGGTCCTTATCTCCGCTTCCTGTGTATCGATGATCGCAGTTGGATTTCAATTCGGAATTGGGAGCAATCAGCGCGTCCATACGGCCAACCTCGCGCTCGCGATGACATTCGCGCTGGTAATGCTGCTCGCCTTCGATCTCGACCGAGCAGGGGAGGGCTTGGTCGCCGTGAATCAGCAGCCAATGATCGATTTGTACGAGGGGATGAGCAAACGAAGATAGCTTGGTAATCGGTGGTGACCCGCGAGCGCCCCCATTTCATACTAGTGCTCGCCGTCAGCTGAGTTTGGACAAATTGAGCCCATGAAGTAAGAGGGTTGCCAGCTCCGAAAGGAGAGGAAACCCGTGGAGAAGAAGCCCTCGGCCGAGAAGGCCGTGCGGAAGATTCGGAGAGGAACTTCCCTTCGCGGCCCGTCATCCGGTCGGTCAGGTTCCGGGGCGAGGCCGGCGTGTGCACCAAGGCCGTCTCCAAAATATCTCCACGACTGGGGTGGACTTGAGGGGACAGGAGGGGACTCCAGGGGACTCGATCGACGGTGAAAAGCGGCTCGGAATCGAGGTCTTGCGGCAAAAGTCGTGCGCCATCAGCCTGTTAGTTGATTGGCTTGGATCGGGTTCGATTCCCGCCGCCTCCACCATTTCAAGCAGGTTTACTTCCTGCGCATTGGCGAATCGCGGTTCAGTCTTGTCTGGGCATCGCCTGGTTGCTTCGCTTCCGGTTCGATTTGCCGAGGGTGGCGCGACGAGTCAGGGCGGCGAGCCGCGTGAGTTCAGCTCTCCGGCAAAAATCTTGAACTTCGCGGCCGCTCGCTCGCGCTTGGACCAGGCCTCGATTCGATCCAGCTCGATGTCGGATTTCATTGCGACTTGAATGGCCTGCTCTAGACCTTGTGGATCGTTCCAATGGTAGTAGGCGGCGAGGCGGTCCATTACGCATTCCGTAGGCCTCAGTAATCTCAAGATTCCAACGGAAGTCGAGATTTCGGCGAATTCACTTACGACCGAATCGCCCACCTGAACTGGGCCCGGCGGAAATTCGACCCAGTATTCGGTTTGCGGATGAGTCCAGTGTCGACCCGTTTCCTTGCTAAAGCCGAGTGCCTGCATGGCGGGCGCGACTTGCTTCGAAATCCCTTCGACGATGAAATCCAGGTCCTTCGATTGGTATTCGTTGTGCGAGTAGATCGATACGACGGCGCCGCCGGAGAGGATCGCTCGGATACCGTGTTGCTCGAGGGTGGTGCAGACGAGGGCGCCCACTTCCTCGATCGTCAAGTTTTCGTGGATGGACGTCAAAGCGGCTTGCCGCCGCGGCGGGGCCGGCGCCGTTGGCTGAAGTACCGGCTGCGTTCGTCACGGGGAAGCGCTCGCAGCGCCTTTGCGAGCAGCGCGCGAACTTCTTTGAGAAACGGGTAGCGCGGATTCCAGCGGTACAGGCGCGTCCGGCCCTTGAGCGTGCTGACGAGCAAGCCCGCACGCTCGAATCGCGCTAGTTGCCGTTGGACCATGTTGAGAGAAACGTTGCCGAATGTTTCGGCAATCGCCGTCGCGTA
>JAHEEJ010000067.1 GCA_024640705.1 Deltaproteobacteria bacterium | reverse complement strand
CTCGAGATCTGCGAGGGTTGCCACTACGACATGGTGGTCGATGCCCTCAATAAATCGACAGTGCATTGGCCGCTGCTCGATGACAAAGGCTGCGTCAACTGCCACAGCCCGCACGCCTCGAAAGAGGATTTTCTGCTGAAGGCGCCGCAGTTCGAGGTTTGCAGTCAATGCCATGCCGATACGGTGCAACGGCAGGCGCGATCACGGACGGATCACCCGCCGATCGCGAAAGGCGAGTGCGGCGAATGTCACGCTCCACATGGTTCCGACAATCCGTTCCTGACAACCGAATCGACGACGATCGAGCTCTGCGCGAAATGCCACGAGTGGCAGACGCATTCGACGCACCCGATCGGCGAAAAGATCGTCGACCCCAGGAATGCCAACGTCACCCTGCAGTGCTCGAGCTGCCACCGGACGCACGGCACTGAATACGAGCACTTCCTCTACTTCCAAACCAAGGACGAAACGTGCATCCAGTGCCATGCGAATCTTCGGAGATGACAGATTGAGGCGAACCTACGTTGTCATTGCTGCTCTAGCAGTCTTCCTGTGGGCGCCGCAGGTCATCAACGCTGGATCCGTCAACATCAAATGGGTGACGTCGATCTACGCGGATGCCAACGGCGTGGGTCTCAATCGCCCCGAAGGTGTCGCTTGCGGCGAAAAATTCGTCGTCGTAGCTGACACGCGTAACAACCGTCTCGTTCGCTACGGCTACGACGGCTCCGCGGTGACTGCTGAAGCGGAGTTTCCGCTGGGAAAATCGAACCCGGTCCTGCTTCAGTTGAATTCCAAAGGTGACTTCTATTTTCTGGACGGCAGGGAACGCCGAATTGTTATCTTGAGCGCAAGCGGCGAACGCATCGGATTCCTGAATCCGAAGAACATGCCATCCTCGAAGGACATCGTCCCGAAAAGCTTTCGGATCGATGTAGATGACAACATCTACATCCTGGACATCTTTTTCCAAAACGTGGTCGTTCTAGATCCGGACTGGCAGCTTTTGAAGAAGATTCCGCTTCCGAAAGATCACGGATTCTTCTCGGATCTCGCCGTCGATAGACAGGGGAAGATCTATGTCCTGGACAGCGTCGAGGGAATCGTTCATACCGTCGCGAGCGGTGGAACGGCATTCACGCCGCTCACCGGTAGCATGAAGGAAATCATGAACTTCCCGGCCAGGTTGTCGGTCGATGCTCGGGGATTTGTTTATTTGGTCGACCAAAACGGCAGCGGTCTGGGACTCGTCGCCCCGGATGGAGAATCGCTCGGGCGGAAACTCGGACTCGGCTGGAACAAGAGCGGACTGTTCTACCCGTCCCAGATCTGCATCAGCGCTGGCGGAGATTTGTTCATCGCTGATCGGGACAACAACCGCGTGCAGATGTTCTCGGTAGCAGCAGACTGATACCACTCTCGCTGGATCAATCGGTTCCGTCGCAGTCCTGACGTGAAGGATTCGCAGCAGTGCAGAAGGGGAGGCGCTGCGGTAAGTGACCGCAGCGCTGAGTCGTGAAGCTCGACTCGCTGTACGTGGCCCGACAGAGAATGCTCAGTTGATGCCGAATTTCTTGATCTGGTACCGAAGGGAGTCGTAGGAGATACCCAGAAGTTTCGCCGCTTTCGTCTGGTTGTTGCTGGTGCGCTCCAGGGCCTGCTCGATCAAGTCTTTCTCCAGTTGCTCGAGTGAGATGCCCTCCTCCGGCAGGATGAACGCGCCGGATTGGCGGCGCACTGCGAACTTGCCCTTCGTCAATGCGGCCGGTAGGTGCTGCGGAAGAATCGTCTCGGTGTTTTCGAGCACGACGATCCTCTCCACTACATTCTTCAATTCCCTGCAGTTGCCCTTCCACTGGTGCGCGCAGAGGATCTCTTCTGTCTCGGGCGAGAATCCCTTGATCGCCTTCTTCAAGTAGGTCTGCGAAAAAAGCTCGAGGAAATGCCTCGCGAGCAGCGTGATGTCCTCTCTTCGTTCACGCAGCGGGGGGATGTGCAGGGGAAACGTATTCAGCCGGTAAAACAGATCGGCACGGAATCTCTCGGTGGCAGCCGCTTCTTCGAGGTTCGTATTCGTCGTAACGATCACAGTTACGTCGATCGGAATATCCGTCTTTCCGCCGAGGCGCCGCACGGACCGATCTTCGAGAACCCGCAGCAGCTTGCTCTGGAGATTCATTTGCATGTCGCCGATCTCGTCCAGCAGGATCGTTCCACCGTTCGCCAGTTCGAACATTCCCTTCTTGTCGGATTTTGCGTCGGTGAAAGCGCCCTTCACGTGACCAAAAAGTTCACTTTCGAACAGCTGCTCCGGAAGTGCCGTGCAGTTCACGGCGATGAACGGGGCGTATTCGCCGTTGCGATCGCCGTGCAGGCGGTTGTGGATGTAGCGCGCCGCCACCTCCTTGCCTGTGCCTGATTCGCCTGTGATGAGCACGATCCGCACGTGCGCCTCTGCCAGCTTCTTCCCCTTGTCTCTGAGTTCTGTGATGGCCTGGGACTCACCGATCATCTCGGCTTCGTGCTCGGCGGTCTTGGCCTTTCGCAGGTAGTCGACTTCCTCCCTCAGCCTTTCCTTCTCGATGATGTTGCCGATGACGAGCTTTACCTCGGCCATGTTGAACGGCTTGGTGAGGTAGTCGGCAGCGCCGAGCTTCATGGCAGTGATCGCCGATTCGGCGGAATCGTCCGCGGTCAGCATCACGACCTGCCCGGGGATCTCTTCGCGTTTTAGTTCCTCGAGGATCGCGAGACCGCTTTTATCCTCGTCGAGGTGAATGTCGAGCAGTATGAGATCCGGGTACCACGCGGCGATCTTGTTGATGACGTCATCGGTGCTCGTTTCGCGCTGCACTTCGTAGCCGGCCTTTTTCAATGACCGAGCGAGCATGGATGAAATGAGTTCATCGTCATCGAGCAGGAAAAGTCGCCCTTTGATGGCCATTAGGCGCCGACCTCGCTCACCTGCTCGATCGGCAGTCGGATTGTGAACGTCAATCCGCCTTCCGGATTGCGAGCGACACTGATGGCTCCGTTTTGTTGTTCAATCAGACGTTTGCAGATCGACAATCCCAGCCCTGTACCCTTGGGTTTGGTGGTGAAGAACGGCAGAAAGATCTTTTCGAGGCCCGACTCGAGGATTCCCTTGCCGTTGTCGGAAACGACGATTTGAATCGAATCATCCACTTTTGCAGAGGTCGCTAGCCGGATCGTCCCGCGGTCACCAACAGCGTGGACGGCGTTGAGCAGAAGATTGAGAATCACCTGTTGCAGCTGCGCGGCGTCCGCGACGATCAGGGGAAGATCGTTCAAATCCTTGACGAATTCAATTGCCTTGGGCTGCCTCGACTCCGCTCCCTGAGCATGGCCTTTCAGCGAATATTTGGCGGCCTTGACTGCGGCTTCGATGATCCGATTCACGTCGATCGGAGCAAATTGCGGGATGGGCGGCTTGGCGTAGCTGAGGAGGTTCTTCAGCAGTGTCTCGATCCGGTTGATTTCGGCGATGATTCGTTCGAACAACTCGTCGTCATCTTTTGCGAGATTGAGTTCAGCGGATAGGATTTCGATCGACAACTTGATGCCGGCAAGGGGGTTCTTGATTTCGTGGGCGAGGCCAGCCGCCATTTCGCCCACGACGACCAACTGCTCCGTGCGTTGCAAGGCTTCTTCGGTCTGCTTCCTTTCAGTGATGTCCTTGTCGAAGGCGAGAATGTATTTCTGGTCCTCGAATTCGAGCATTCCCGCGCTGACTTCGACTGGGAAGACGCTGCCGTCCTTCTTGCGGTGTGAGATCTCGGCGTCGATCCACTCACCGCTCAAGATGCGGCGAATTCTTTCGGGGCTTCCTATCGCGGATTCGGGCGTATCGAGATCCTGGATCTGCATTCCGACCAGCTCTTCCACCGAATAGCCGTGCATGACAGCCGCTGCTCGGTTGGCAGACACGATTCGTCCCACGTTCTCGCCTTCGGCTTCGAGCATGAAAATGGCGTCACCGGCGCTCTCGAAGAGCATTCGATAGCGCTTCTGGTTCTCCTCGAGAGTGCGGAACATCCCCATCAGCGAGAGTGCCATTTCGTTGATGGATTCGCCGAGCTCGCCAAATTCGTTCTCGAGCCCCTCGATCTTGTGTTCGAGGTCGCCGGTCTTCAGCTTTCTGGTGGCGTCCAGGAGGGTCTCTACGGAACCGGTGAAATCCCGGATGAAGAACAGCGCAATCACCAGGCCAAGGGCCGGCCCGGCGATCACAAGCACGGTCAGCAGGTGTTTCGTCTTGGCGATGCTGTTCTTGGCGACCTCGGTTTTGTCGGCGAGGGTTTCCGATGAGAGTTGGATGATTTCGTCGATTTCCTGGATGATTTGCTGCCCGATGTGGAATGCAAGCTGCTTCTCATCGTACACACGTTCAGCGTTTGCGCGGGTGGTGTACACGCGGCTGAGAGACTTCTGGTAGAGGTGGATCTCTTCATGCAGCGTGATCAACTGGCTCTTGGCGGGATCGTCGTGGTGGCAATCGAAGCAGCCCTCGACTTCCCTGCGCATCTTCTCGCCGTGTTGGACGAATGTGTCGACTTTCGTGGCGTGCGGGGAGTCTTTGAGGAGGAGATCCTGCTGAACCGCCTTTACATCGGTGAGCAGATTTTTTCGCAGGATCTCGACCTGGTGGAGGGTGATGACGGTTTCGAGCTTCCAGATCACATCGTCGATGGATCGCGTGATGTAGAGGCCGCCCGCAATCAGAAGCGTCGTGAGGATGGTGAATCCGATGAAAATCTTTCGCTTCATTGACTGCTCTGGCCGAAATGAAATTTCCGGGCGGACTCAAAAATTCATGTAATCATACGTCTCGAGGTCGAGGCCAATCGTCTCGGCGTATTCGAAAACTACGTTGTAGTCAGCTTCGGTCGTATCGATGAAGCGCGCTACCCCAAAGTTGCGCAGGATCTCTTCGCCGCGTTTGTCCTGGTGCATGGTCAAGAGCGCGATCCGGAGTTCGTTCTTGAGCGATTCGTCGAGGTCTGCTCTCACGCAGAGGGCGTTTTCGGGCACGTCCGGAGATCTCGTGAGGATCGATAACTCTTCGGAGATTCTCGGATCGTTGCTGGCAAGCGCCGAGAACATCGTGTTCTTCGCAGCCCCGATTTCGGCCTTTCGCTCGAGAACGTCGAGAATCACTCCCTCGTGGGTGCCCGCGAAATAGGTCTCCTTCAACAAGGTATTGGGGTCGTCGATGCCGTGGGTCTTGAAGTAGTAGAGAGGCAGCAGATAACCGGCGGTGGTGGCCTTGTCGACGAACGCGAATCGCTTTCCCCTCATATCTTCGACGCCGGTGATTCCGCTGTCTTTGCGGACGAGGATCAGGCCGTGATAGGTCGAAGTGCCATCGGGATATTCGGGCCTTGCGACGGCTTCTACATGGAGTTTTCGCTGGGCCAGCGCGCCGGTGAAGCTGCCGAAGAAGGCGCCGTCGAGGCGATTGGAGACGAAGTTCTCGATGATGTTGCCATACCGGGAGAGTACGACGAGTTCTACGTTCGCGTGGATGCGCTTCGAGACGTATTGGGCGATCGGTTCGTAGCGCTGCTTCTGGCTGAAGATGTTCCGTTCGGGGATCAGACCGATCCGAATCGAGGGCCAGGTTTCGCGGTTCTCAGGCTCGACGCTCTCGCGATTCCGGCAACTCGTCGTGAAGGCGAAGACTGCGATGACCGCGATCAGGGAGATTCTGCGGCGAAGATTTTCCGATGGAAATTTCATCGGGTACCCCCCGAACCGATTCGGAATCCCTCGTGAATCCCGACGGCGTGGCGATGTGCGAGGAGGCGGAAACGATGGAGAACCCCCACAAACAAGGTTAGCAAGGGGGCTGCAGCGGCCGCCAGCGGCCGGAATCCGGTCGTTGGCAGTTGGGGCGATTCCCGAAGGGAGCCAGCCGCAATGCGGGTCATTGGAGCGGTCACGAGTCGTGATCCCGGGCGCCAAACTAGTTTGGCGTAAAATCAGTCGCTCTCTTCCGGCAGCGAGCCCTTTTCCAGGTGCGGCTCGTCTTCCTTGATCCACTTCAGGAACGAGAGGATGGAGATCAGGACGCAGACCATCAGTGGGATCGCGACGCCGAGGGACGACACCTTGAGCGCCGTGAGCACCGATGTCGTCGCCACTCCGGTCGCTCCCATGGCGGCTTCGACGCCGTCAGCCGTGGCGGCACTTTGCTTGACGACCTCGTCCTGATACATCAGGGCCAGCGCGATGCCGCCCAGAAAGATGGCCCAGATCACCCGGTTGAACAGGTGAGGCTCTACGTCGGTCCCCTCGGCCATGTCCTTCGATGCGACCGTCGCAATCGCGTAGGCGGAGGAGTTCACCGTCGTGGCGGAATAGATGAAGCCGACGAAGATGAAGATCACCAGGATCACGATTGCCAGTGGTCCGAACTCGGTAAGGTGCATCAGCGCGCCGACGATGGCCGCGCTCTCACCCTGATTGGCTGTCACGGCCAGGAAGTCGAACCGGCCGGTTAGATACTGGTACATCGCATTGTTTCCGAAGATCCCAAAAAACATCGCGCAGCCGAGCGTGCCGAAAGTCTGGGCCGTGATGACCACGTCGCGGAAGGTCCTGCCGCGAGAGATGCGGGCCATGAAGATCCCCATGTAGGGCGCGTAGGCGATGTACCAGGCCCAGTAGAACACGGTCCATGTCTGTGGAAACTTATTGGTGTAACTCGATATTTCACCTGCCTGGAACTGTTGGAAGGCTTCAGCGGTAAAGTGAGGCGACGTGTAGAAAGACATGCGGATGAAGTTGTTGAGCATCAGGCCGATGCTGTCGGTCAGGGTGTTGAGCATGTACCAGGTGGGGCCAACGAGAAAGACCACGCCGCACAGGACGAAGATGGCGAACAGGTTGACGTCGCTGAGCATCTTGATGCCCTTCTTCAACCCGAGACCGACCGTGATGGTGAAGATCGCGGTCCAGATCAGGACGATGACGACGTCGACGGTGAAGGTGTGAGTCATCCCGAACAGCTCGCAGACCGCCTCGGAAAGCATCGGGGTTGCCGAGACCAGGGTCGTTCCGGTGCCGCCGACCAGGCCGAATATGAACAGCGTGTCGATGGCCTTGCCGAGTGGGCCGTTCATTCGAGCCTCGCCCAGGACGGCGGAGCAGGATGTGGAGAGCCTCAGGGTCGATTGCTTGCGGTTGTAGAACGCGTAACCGATCGGGAAGGCACAGATACTGTAAAGCACCCATCCAAGCGGGCCCCAGTGGAAGAGACCGTAGGTGGCCGCCCAGCGCGACGCCTCGACGCTCATCGGCTCGATGTCGAATGGTGGAGCGACGTAGTGGTATGCCCATTCCTTGCTGGCCCATGCCATCAGGGCAGTGCCAATACCGGCACAGAAGAACATGGCCACCCAGCTCAAGCGGGTGAATTCCGGCCGCGCATCGGGGCCGCCGAATCGAACTTTGCCGTATTTTCCAAACGCGAGATACAACTCTACGCCGAAACAGAACAGGGTGAACCAGATGTACACCGCACCGAGTTGATTCGTGCTGAATTTGAAGATGTCATCGATGGCCGCGCTGGCCCTGTCCCCGGCCAGAAACAGGAACAGGATGGCCGCCAGTACGACCACGAAGCCGCTCATGAAGATCTGGGTTTCGATGGGAGCGGACCTTCTGTTTTCCGCCATGCGCGCATCTCCTCTGGGTGGCTTGCCATCCCCGGGGTCATCGAGACGATAGGTGCGGTGGGCGCCTGGGTAGATAGCGCAAGCCTTTGAAATTCTTCCATTACAGGTTCCCGCGTTCGCGGGGTCGTGGAGTTGCCGAGCGTCGGCGAGCTTCGAACCTGCGGAGGGTCGGGGGCAGGGCGCCGCTGGCAAGGGATCCCGCCCCGACTCTTGAAAGGTCCCGCCATTGGGGGCTATCCATGTCGTGGTCCCCCCGGCGCCGAATGTGTCAGAGATCGACCGAGTTTCTGGGCGAGCTGAACCGACTATCCTCCACGGGGGCAGCCCAACGAATTTCACGAGTGGTCCACGTCCGACCCCAAACCGTGGCCGGCGGAGAATCGAATGCATTCAGGCGTTTCTGAAGCGAAATGGAGTACGCGCAACCCGGCGACCGCGTCGCTGTTGTTGGCGCTCGCGCTGCTGGCATTCGGTCTGGGCTGCGGCACCAGGTCATCGCCCGATTCGGTTGCAAGCGAGCAGGGGGGGGCGGATCTCAGCGCAGTCTCTGCAAGCGAGTTCTCCGCACGGGTCGCGGCTTTTTCCGCGGATCGGGCCTGGCGGGATTTGCAGGCGCTCACCGATATCGGTGCGAGGCCCGTCGGTAGCCGCGGCAACGATCGGGCGCGCGAATATCTGCGCGCAGAACTCGAAGATCTCGGAGTCGAAGTCGAGTCCTGGGATGTGGACTACGCGAGCGCAGGGAGACGGTCGCCCGTCGCCACCGCCCCGGAAATCCGCGTGACCAATCTATCTGCGGTCATCCCGGGCACCCGATCCCAGGACCGGTTCTTGCTCGTCGCCCCTTTCGACAGCCGAAAATTCGACGATTTCGAGTTCATTGGCGCCAATGACGGCGCGTCTGGGGCCGCTGTCGTACTCGAGATCGCACGGACGCTTGCCGCGGACCCTCTCCCCTACGCGACGGAGATCGTTTTTCTCGACGGCGAGTCCCCTTTTTCAGCTCCGGGTGGTCGGGCTGGGTATTACCGGGAGATCGGCAGCCTGGGGCTGGCCTCGCGCATCCAGGAAGCGGGCAGCTCCGGAGTGCGCCTGCTGATCTATCTCAATCGGGTCGGCGATGCAGACCTCCGGATTGCGCGCGACCTGGTATCCCACCGCATCTACCGAGAGGAGTTTTGGAAGGCGGCCGACGCCCTCGATCGAACCCAGGCGTTTCCGCGCGACGCGGCTTTCGAAAATGCAGGGATCGCTCATCAGCATTTCGTGCAGATTGGCCTGCGTCAGATCGTGTCGATCGTGGACACGAGCTTTGGCGGCGATCAGCCCCCGGGCCTCTATGCGGGAACTGAACAGGACACGATCGATCGCTGTTCGCCCGATAGCCTGGAGACCGTGGGCATGGTGGTTCTCGAGGCGCTCGACGCGATCTCGAAGCGACTCGGCAAGATCGATCGATTCGCGGCGGCTCGAAGCGGGGAAGTCGGAGCTCACTGAGCGTTCGGGCAATCGACACGAAGCTGCGTGAAAATGACGCTCTGATCACGCGATACGGGGAATCCAATTGTTGATTCGAATTTCAGTACTGGTGGCCGCTTGTGTGCTGCTCGGCTTCAGCGCGTCTGCGGACGACATTACCGGCATGGTGGACAGTGCGGTTCATATCGTGATCGACGAGCCGAAGCGGGGTGAGCCCGTGAGCAACAGCGTCCATCAGGCTCCCATCCGAGGCAACGCCTTCGCCGAGGGCAAACGAAGCCTGGCCATCGACGTGATGATCGCAATTGATATTTCGGGTTCGACCCGGGCGGCCAGCGGCGTCGATGTCGACGGCGACGGCGAGATCGGCTTCGACCCGCACTTGGAGCAGGTGCCGGCCGGCCTCTATCCGCTCGACATGCGGAGTACGGATCCCGATGACTCGATCCTCGCTGCCGAGATCACTGCCGCCGATGCCTTGCTGCGCAATCTCGATCCGACCCATCTGCGTGTGGGGGTTCTGAGCTTTGGAGGTGAGGTCAATCCGGCCACGCTTCGGCAGGCCGCTTACGGGCAGCAGGACGCCTGGCTCGAGGTCCCGCTGACGAGCGATTTCGGCCAGGTCCAGCGAGCCCTGCAGAGCATCCTCGCGCGCGGGCCGCGCGGTGGTACCAACTTCGCTGCCGGAATCCGTTTGGCGCTGACCGAATTGGCCGGTCTGCACGGTGCGAGAAGCGCTCCCAGGCCCGAAGCGGTGAAGATCCTGATGTTTCTCACCGATGGAGTGCCGTCGTTTCCGTTTGGCTCGTCTCGAGAGTCGGATCCAGGAGATACCGAGGCTGCACTCGGCGCAGCCCGCGTCGCCCACAAGGCGGGTATCATCATCAACGCCTACTCGCTCGGGATGAACGCGCTCGACAACCCGGTTGCGGCCACCGAGATGTCTCGCCTGACGCTCGGAACTTTTACGCCTGTCAAGAATCCAGGCGACGTAATCACGTATTTGCAGGGAGTGACGTTCGCGAGTGTCGAAGACGTGATCTTCACGAACCTGACGACCAGTGAAATTTCTGAAGATGTCCGACTGCTGCCCAACGGAAGTTTTTCCGGCTACGTGCCGGTCCGGGAAGGCATCAACCGCGTACGGGTAACCGCTTTGACCACTGATGGATCGGAGGGGTTTGCCGAATTCGATCTCCAGTTCGATGTAGCGGGCCGCACCAGCAAGGAACTGACGCTCGAACTCGATCAAATCCGCAAGCAGAACCGCGAACTCCAGTTGCTGGTCGAGCGTGAAAAGGTCCGTCAGTTCCGCGAAAGGCAGCGCAAGGGGCTGAAGCTCGAAGTCGAGGGACCCGAAGTCCCCTGAGTCAGCCTCCGGTTCGGGTGCGCTGGATCCTGTCTACTCGGTGACGAGTGTGGGATCAGCCAACTCACGTCGGTAGAGTTTGCCTTCGCGATAGGTGGACGTCACGTCGATGGTGCCGTCTCCGTTCGTGTCCTCTTCGCGTTTGGCGATCACCGGTTTTCCCGATGACGTTTCGAATGTCTCGATGATGTCGACCTTGCCCGAGCCATTGCTGTCGCGTTTGATGGTAGCCGGCAATTCCTCGCCATCGACGACCGCGTAGGTCGTCCAGGTGTCGAATTGCCCGTCCCCGCTGCGGTCCTCCCTGCTCCGGCTCTTCAAGCGGCCCTGGTAATTTACGATCAGATCGAATTCCCCGTCGTCATTGCGGTCGTGACGCTCCTCCACGAGGGAGCCGATCGAGAAGGTGTAGTAGGCGTCTTTGTGCCCGTTGCCGTTGCGGTCGATGATGCGTTCGATCATCTGTCCGCCTTGATACTTTTCCCAGGTGTCGATGTGCCCGTCGTTGTCGGTGTCGAGGGTGCGCTCGTCGAGTGCGTTGTTCGTGTAGGTCTGCCAGGTGTCCAAAGCCCCGTCGTAGTCTCGATCGGCTGCTTTCCGGATCATCTCGCCGGTGCTTTTGTCGACATAGCGAATCTGCTCGGGTTGGCCGTCGCGATCCGCGTCGAGCGTTCGCATGATGATGACCATGGGCTCGCTGTTGCCCAGGGTTCCCGCCGGGACCTCGATCTCCTCGGAGTCGAAGATGGCGACCGGAAGGTCGCGATCGACCGGTGCCTTCGGGGCGATTCGCGGATCGGCGCGTTGCTCGAGCTCCTCGTCGCTCGCGGGAGAGCCGTTGAGTGCTCGCCCGATCTCCGATAGGTCGCGAGAGCGATGCAGGGCTTCTTGACGCTTGAGCTCGGCATCGATTTCGCCTTGCACTCGCTGCAGTTCTTCCTGGCGCGCCATCTCGCCTTCGACATCGGACTCGTAGTCGATTTGTGCCTCAACCGCTGCGGCCCAGATCAAGAGCACGGCCGGGAGGGTCAACAGCGCGATGAGAGCGTTCCGTCGCAAGCAGACCAATCGTCTATCCATCGAGTTGGGGTTTCCTCTAATCGGGCTTCCGTCTTCTTCGACACCGCGGCAGTCGACGAGTTCGACGCGAGCGGCTGACGACGATACCCTAATTCAGCCCAGAGGCGTTGTTCTCCAGTCGGTTTCCTCCAGACCGCTGGTGATGAGAGAAACTGCAAATTCCCCCGCCAATTGCCGATGAGGTCTCTACGGCTTCGACGGCTTCAGAGGGGTGGCTCTGTGGGATTGACGCTGATTCGGAAGGGCGGCAACCGGCCGCCGAAGCGAAATCCGGTGGTGTCGTTGGTCCTCGCCGGCGGCGCTGTTTCGGGGGGTGCATTCAAGGTCGGTGGTCTCAAGGCCCTGGACGATTTTCTGGTCGGCCGGAAGATCACCGAACTCGACATGTACGTCGGGTTGTCCGCCGGCGCCTTGCTCTCCGCGTCCCTGGCCGCCGGCATCACCCCCGACGAGATGATCAAGGTGCTCGATGGCACGAGCACGCGATTCGAACAACTGCGTCCGGTCGACTTCTACAATCCGAACCTGCGCGAATTTGTCACCCGGCCTGCGAAGTTCGCCTATGACCTGGCGACGTTCTTGCCGGGTATCGGGCTCGACTTCTTGCGCGCGCTGCCCGAACTCCCGGCGACGGTGGGGCCGGTCGCACGGAAATTCGCCCGACACCCCTCCTACACCCAGTTCGAGGCTGTGGTGCTGAGCCTGCTCGATCATGTGTCGCCCACGCGCGAGCTGCCGGCCCTCACGAATCACCTCCCGAGCGGCTTCTTCGACAATGTGAGTATCGAACGCTGGCTGCGCCGCAATCTGGAGCGAATCCGGATGCCGAACGATTTTCGCGCGTTCGCGCGAAAGCGGGGTCTCAGCCTCTACATCACCGCGTGCGACCTCGACACCGCAGAGCGCGCGATCTTCGGCCCCGACGAGAACACGGAACTCACGATTTCGCAGGCCGTGCAGGCTTCTTCGGCGCTGCCGGTCTTCTACAAGCCGGCGCGACTCAACGGCGTCGACTATGTCGATGGTGGTGTGCGGCACACAGCCAACATCGACATTGCGATCGAGAAGGGTGCCGACCTGATCATCTGTTACAACCCGTTCCGGCCGTTCTTGAACCGCGTCGATTCGCCGGACGGCGAGGCTCCCTACTTCGCCGACGGTCGATATATTTCCGACCGGGGCTTCAAGGTGGTCCTCAACCAGTCCTTCCGGACGCTGCTCCACTCCCGGCTCAAACTCGGCATCCAGCGCTATCTGGCGGATGATCGCTTCCAGGGCGACATCGTCTTGCTCGAACCCCGGGAGCGGGATGCGAACTTCTTCGCAACGAACCCGATGGCGTTTTGGAAGCGCTCCGAGACGGTCCAGCACGGCTTCGAGTCCGTGCGCAGCACGATCGAGCAGAATTTCGACGCGCTCGAGGCGGTTTTCAGCGACTACGGGCTGGTGATGGACCGGACTGCCGCACAGCGGCGGGCGACCCGGGCCCGGGCGGCGTTTGGTTGGCACACGGGGGAGGCCGCAGAGGCCCTGGTCGAGGACCGCCCGCTTCGGCTTGTCGGCAACAAAGGCGCCTAGGCGGGCGCTCACGCGCTATGGGCCTTCAGCGCGCGATAGAACAGCGTTTTGGAGGGCTGGTCTCTGCCCTCCTTCTGGCGAAAAGCTAGCTTTCTGGTATAGTTACGCGCTCCGCGTTGGTGTTTCGCGCACCTGCAGCCCCGAGTGGTTCGGGGGCGGGTGGCGACGCGCCCGGGTCCATTTCCTCCAACGTGTTCAGCCGGAGGTTCCAAGATTGAACGGAGCCGACCGGTTCGAGCGTACGAACCGCAGCTGTCGGATCTCGCTGTCTAGCTGCGGACATGGGGAGTGGATGCCATGACGCATGGGAGCGCCCGTCCCGAGGCGGCAGCCCGTGATGGCGCAAGGTTCCGGCACCGCAGGCCAGATGTCCCGTGAATTCGATGATCGAACAACCAGCCCCTTCACGAGCCGGCTCGAAACGCCCCCGGCTCTGCGAAGAAAACCAGCCATGAGGAAGATCACTTGAGACGAATCGGTAGCAACATCAGGAAGCAGAACCCCGACGCGAGGGCGAATCGCGTGATGAAGAACATCATCAAGTATGTCGATGACGAAACTCCGCGAAACGAAT
>JAHEEJ010000357.1 GCA_024640705.1 Deltaproteobacteria bacterium | reverse complement strand
GCAGCTGCGGATGCGCTCGACAGTTCCGTGTTCTTCACGGTCGTTCTGCCGGACCGTCTCGTGATCCGGATCGAGTCCGAGCGCGGATCGGGCGATCCCCACGCAGCGGCCCAGGAGCACCTCGGAGACGTGAATGTCGAGATCGAAATCACCGAGCCAAACGCGCTGCTCGATGTCGAACAGCTCAGCCGTAGCCCCAGCGTCTACAAACCCATGCTGGTGAGCGACTGGCGGCAGCCGGGCAGGCGCATCCTGTCCGTCAGTCAAGGAATGATCGAGTGGAAGCGGCCGACGCTCCCGGAATTGTGGCGATGGCTCGTGCGCAATCTGCGCAGCAGCGCGCGCGGACGCCGTTTGGCGCGAGAGCTCCGGGTAGCCAAGGATGGAAGTCGGTGATATAGAAGGCGGATGCCGGCGTTCTCGCTCGATCCGGAAAATCTCGCGGCGCGCCGAGAGCGTGCGATGCAGCGCGCACTCGCAAGAGAAGGCCCGCGACTCGCCGCGGATTTCAGCGCCGGCAAGCCCCTCGACGACGACGATCTGGTGACGCTCTTCCTGTCGGCCGATGTCCCGACTGCTGATTTGCTGGAAGTCGCGCGCGCGAAGCAGGCGCCTGGCGCTCCGAAGCTCGAGACGTTTTCACCGCTGTACATTTCCAACGAATGCGACGGCGAATGCCTCATGTGCGGTATGCGCCGCATCAACGGTGAGCTGCAGCGGATCACGGCAAGCGCATCGGCGACCGATGAGCAGCTCGACATCCTGTATCGGCGCGGATTGCGAGGCGTCGCGCTGCTGACGGGCGAATACCGGCGCGGTCCGATGCGCGACGAGATGTTGAAGCGCACGACGGCTGCGGCGCGAAGCGCTCTGGAGCGCGACTTTGCCCACATTCTGATCAACATCGGATCGCTCGAAGCCGAGGAGTACGAGGTTTTTTTTGGCGGCATCCCGCCGCGCAGTGACGCAGCGCTGCTCACCATGTGCACGTTCCAGGAGACCTACGATCCGAAGGTCTACGAGCGGTTCATGGGGTCGAACCGCGAAAATCCGCGGAGCGATTTCAAGCGGCGGCTCGAAAACTTCGATCGCGCCGCCGACGCGGGCTTTCGATCGGCGAACCCGGGCCTTCTGCTCGGGCTGAATCGCGATCTCGCCTTCGAGTTGCTCGCGCTCTGTGCCCACGTCCGCCACCTGCTTGCGCGAGACATGAGGGTCTACATCAGCCTGCCGCGCCTGCGAAAGGCCAGCGGCACGGCTTATCACGCCGGTGTCAGCGATGACGATCTCACCCGTGTCGTCTCGCTGCTCTCGGTCGCGTTTCCCGAGGCGAAGGTCGTGATCTCGACGCGAGAAGCTCCGGAGATGCAGCGTCTGCTCGTGCCGGTGATCGGTGTGCTGACGGCCGGTTCGCCCGGTGTGGCGCCGTATACCGAAGGGGGTGCGCGCTTCGAAATCGAGGAAAGCCAGTTCGAGGTGACCGACCAGCGCTCGATCGAAGTCATCCTCGCCGAGCACCTGGCCGCTGGCGCCACCATCGACGGCTACGAACCAGCTGCTTCCAGCTTCGCCAACCCCGCCTGAGAGGGTGCGAACAAAGCTCATCTTCGCCGTGAACCTCCTGATCGGGGCGGGGCTGCTCGCCTTCGTTCTCTGGAAGTACGGCGCTCCCGCACTCGGCGCGCTCGGGGCGGCTCCATCCGCTCCGCTGCTGGCGGGCTTCCTCGCCACCGCATTCGCGACGTTGGTCGGCCTCTCCTGGCGCTGGGGTTGCGTTCTCTCCGGCCTGTGCGGGATCCCCTCGCTCTTTCACCTGACCTTGTATCGGAGCGCCGCCCATTGCCTCGCGGTGCTCGTACCGAGCGGCAAGCTGGGGGGCGACCCATTGCGGGCCTGGCTCGCTTCGCGCGACGGTGTCGAGCCCGGCAAGGCGATCGCGAGCGTCGCGATCGACCGCACGCTCGAGCTCGCGTCGAACGCGCCGTTCAGCATCCTCTTCGGCTTTCTGCTGCTACAGCACGGCATTCCCCAACTCGAACGCGTGTTGATCACCGTCAGCGTGGGGACGCTTGGGCTCGCCGTGGGGATCTTCGTCGCCGTGCGCCGCCTGCGCCGCGGTGCCGGTCTGGTGACACCTCTCGTCCTGAGCATGCGGCTCGATCGCTTCCGCCTCGTCGATCGGCAACTGGATGTGATGACCGATTCCGACGCTTCCGCGGCGCGGCTCGTCGAACAACCGGGGCGCATGTTCGGCGCCTTCGTCGCGGGACTCGGCGCGAATCTGCTGGTCATCGGAGAATTCTTCCTGCTGTTGTCCGCCTTCGGTTTGCCGACCGAGCCGATTGCGATCGTCGCGGCAATCTTCGCGACCGGCGCCGCCCACATGCTTCCGATCCCGGCGGGCATCGGAGTTCTCGAGGGTGCGACGATGTGGCTGTTCCAGTTGCTCGGCTACTCGAGCGAGGTGGGGCTCGCGGTGGGACTCGCTGCGCGCCTGCGCGAGTTGATCTGGATGCTACCCGGCGTGACGTACTACCTGCTGCATTCGCTCCGAGCGCCTCGGTAGTAGCGTCGAGGGCTTCGCGGGCGACGGGTCGGGCTGGACTCAACCCCCGAAGTAGCTGGCGAGCTTCTGGCTCATGTCGACGAAAATATTGGGGGTGCAGGTTCCCGTCATTCCGCGCCCCTTGATCACCATCAGGTGACCGGCTCTGCCATCCAGGATATACGAGACGTTGCTGGTGCCCCCGCACGGCAGGTTTCCGCGTCTTCTCCCGACGTTGACATTCAAGATGTAATCGGCCTCCCCGAACGACGCTGCGAGGCGAACGCCCGCCTGGCGCAGCGATTCTGCAATCCGGGGTCTTTGCACAGTGGCCTGAAGAAAGACCGTCGGGTTCGCCTTCAGGGGAGTCATCGGAGTTCGAGTCACAGTGGGCGGCACCGGCGATGTGCACCCAGATGCGAGAACGACAGGCAAAGCAATCGCGATCACGAGAGTCAATATTTTCGCAGTGCGCATTGTTTCCTCCGAAATGACCGGGTTATCGTATCACGATGATGAGTTACTCGTCCCCTCGTTCGCTGCGTGAAAGGTATCTTCGTCTCGTCGTGTTCCTCGCGGCACTCGCGTTCGCCGGCTGCGCGGCTGCGCCGGGCGGCGGGACGCTTCAATTCGCCGCCACCGATTCTATCGAAGCGGGTGGCAAGGACGTCACGGTGAGCGTCGATGCCAGCGGACTCAGCGGCGATCGCAGGGAGGCCTTCCTGCAACAGGCCGGCAGCAAGAAGATCGCGAACAAGGTGTTGCAGAAACTGTGGTCGGGTGGTGGGAAAAACCAACTCCCCGACGCGTTGAACATCCGGGTGACCGGTTTTCGCCTGCGGTCCGGTTCCAGCGGCTTCTGGTTGGGGGCCATGGCCGGGGCCGACCGGATCGAGGTGACGGTGGAAGTCGTCAACGGCAGCGCCGCTACCAAGAGATTCTCTACGAACACGTCGACCGCGATCGCCGGCATCATCCGCCCGGGAGCCGTCGAACGCTTCGACCGGATGGTGAACACGCTCGCCGAGCGGATCGTCGCGGGTATCTGATTCCGAGTCGGGCAGTCGGGCAAGAAGTGTCCCGTGGGTTTCGTCAGCGGCGGTTTTTCGTCGCCGCGGGCAGCAATCCACGGATGTGGCGCCAGAGCGGCCCGTCGTAACCGTTGGCACGCAGCCGATCGAAGAGCTTCGCGTCGTAGTTCACACCGAGCGCGGGGATGCTCCACCAC
>JAHEEJ010000356.1 GCA_024640705.1 Deltaproteobacteria bacterium | reverse complement strand
CTGGTGGGTATCGATCGTCTATCCGACGTTCTTCCTGGTCGCGAGTTTCCGCTGCTTCCGCACGGCGAGGGGGCTGAAGGCCGATGAGCGCAAGGCCTGGGTGTATTTCGGCTTCGGCAGCCTGAGTTTCAGCTTCGCGGAACTGGCCTGGGGAACCTACAATTCGCTTCTCGGTATTTCCTTGCCGAGTCCGTCGATCGCCGACATCGGTTACTTCGCGGCACCAACCTTCTTCGGGATTGGCGTCTGGCATTGGCGCGCGCGTACGCCGACGGCGTGGTTGAATCGCGTCCAACTCGGAAATCTGGGCATCATCTTTTCCTCGATTCTGCTCGCCTATCTGTTCCTGTTCTACGGCTTCATGCAAGCGCCCGTTCCCATGCTCACGGCACTGACCGGTCTTTCTTACGGAGTTCTCGACGCATCGGTGGCGTTTTTTGGCATCGTCGTCGTCTACCTACACCTGTGGAGCCGAAGGCGCCTCGCCACGATGCTGATCCTGTTCGCGCTCATCGCGAACGCCGGATCAGACGCCTACTACAGCTACAGCCTCGTGACCGACGGATACGATCCCACCGGGCCGATGAACATCCTCTATCTGCTCGTCGCATCCTTCGTGATTTGGGCGGCCTTCGAGCAGGACCAGCTCGGTGATGGTTCGGAATACCGCAAATTGAGGCCCGAACTCGAAGATCGAGCAAAGCAGTGGGAGACATTGCTACCCGCCTCCGCGGTCGCGGCGGTTCTCATCGTCGCTTTCGTATTTCGCGCCGGAATGCAGGCCGAGATGCTGCCCTACATCGCGGCAGTCTCTGCCGGGTTCGTCATTTCGCTGGCGGTGCGCAATTGGTCGGGACACCGGATGGAGACGCAATTGCGCATGCAGGCGATGGCAAGCGAGGCAAAGCTGCAGCGAACGAATCGCGAACTTCGAGCCGAAATGGAAATGCGGGCGCAGATCGAGGAAGAGTTGCGCCAATCCCAGAAGATGGAAGCGCTGGGGCACCTCACCGGCGGAGTGGCGCACGATTTCAATAATCTTCTGGCGGTGATTCTCGGAAATCTCGAGCTGGCTGAACGCTCCGACGCAACCACGCCCGCGGTTCGCGAACTCTTGTGTGAGGCGATCGACGCTGCGAGCCGCGGCGCGACGTTGACCCAGAGGTTGCTGGCTTTGTCTCGCAAGCAGGAACTGCGGCCCGAGCCGATCGACGTGTTCGCATTGCTCGAGGATATGCGCAGCCTGCTGGAGCGGATCCTGGGGGAGCAGATCGTGGTGAAACTCGGCGAGAAGCATGCCGAGTTGTATTGCATGGCCGATCGCTCTCAACTCGAAGGCGCCATCTTGAATCTGGCGATCAACGCCCGAGATGCGATGTCCAACGGAGGAGCCCTCTCGATCGATGCTAACTGGATTCCGGTCGACGAGATCCACGTCGCCGAGTACGAGGAGTCGTTGGCCAACGGGTACATCGCAATCTCGGTCCGCGATACGGGAATCGGGATTCCTGCAAACGTTCTCGATCGGGTATTCGAGCCGTTCTTTACGACCAAAGACATCGGTGAAGGGACCGGGCTCGGGCTCAGCATGGTTTATGGCTTCGCGAAACAGTCGGGCGGCCATGTCGAAATCGATAGCGAAAACGGTGTGGGCACCGAAGTCAGGCTCTATCTACCGAGTTCGGATGTCCTCCCTCGATCGCGACAGGCAGGTAAAGATACCGGCTCGCTCCGTGGAGATGGAGAGTCGGTACTCGTGCTCGAAGACGAGCCGGCGCTGCGCCGACTCGTGGCGACACATCTCGAGAGTCTGGGGTATTCGGTGGTTCCGGTTGCAAATGGCGAGGAGGCGTTGTCTGCAATCGAGTCGATGGAGTCGATCGATCTCCTGTTGTCCGATGTGATGCTGCCGGGTGGTCTCTCGGGTCGCGAGGTCGCAGCAGAAATGAAGCGGTGCCGGCCCGAAGTGAAGATATTGATGATGTCGGGTTACGCCAACGAAATCCCGACATGCGAAGATCCGTTGGGGTCGGGCGACGCCCTGCTCAACAAACCGTTCCAGCTGACTGAACTGGCGGGCAGGGTTCGGTTCATGCTCGATGGGTGAGCCCTGCTGCACTCATTCGGCCTGCCGCACGGTGTAGGTGTGATTCGCGGCGAGGTTTTCGAGCTTCTGTTGCTCGCCATTTGGCCAGGTGATCCGGACGTTCGCTGATTGAGACCGGCCGAGACCGAAGTGCTGCTCCTTCGGGTTCATCGAAAGGTAGCCGCTCCCCCCCTGAATCTCCCGAGTCATGTAAAGGCCATCGCTCGTCGTGGCGACGATCCGCGCTCCGATCGCGTCGCGGTTGCTGCCGCGGCTCGGATCTCCAATCAGGCGGATCTTCAACCAGTTGATTTCGCGCTGATCGGCGTTGTTCCGAAAAATCAGCGCTGGTGCGTGAAAATTATTGACCGCAATATCCAGGTCGCCATCCCCGTCGAAGTCGAGATAGGCCGTGCTGCGAGAGTTGACGCTGAAATCCGCGCCGCTTTGTGCGGATTGATTCTTGAACTTGCCTTCGTCGTTCACGAAGAACACGTTCGATTCACGACCGTGATTCAATAAATACTGCGCCCGGTGTCCGTCCGAGTCGGTGTAGTTGTAGATTGCCGCGTACGTGTGGTAGTCGTTGGTCCCGTTCACGAGGTAGAAATCGTCGTCGCCGTCGCAATCGAAGTCGAAGAATTCGGCATCCCACGCCCAGCCGGTGGATGTTGCTCCGCGTTCGATGTCCTTCGAGGGCTCGTAGGCGGCCAGCTGGTTCCCTTCCAGCCTCGACATGTAGAGCACATCCGATTCTTTGATCTGCACACCCTCCATCGACCGGAGATCGAGTTGCATGGAGGCGTTCACGTCGGGAATGATGTATTTACCGTCCTTCACCAGGCTGGCCATGTTCGAGATGTAGATATCCGGATAGCCGTCGTCGTTCAGATCCGAGATTCCGACGTTCATCGAGTGGTAGGCGTTCATGACGCCCAGTGAGGGAGCGGCGTCCTCGAACTTCCCACCGCCAAGATTGCGCAAAAAAGCGTTATAGCCGAAATCGTTGGCCACGATGATGTCCTGGCGTCCATCGCGGTCGAAGTCGGTGTGGGCCACGGCCTGGGTCCAGCCGGCACCGGCGGTACCGCTGCCAGTCGTCACGTCTTCGAACCGCATGCCTCCGAGATTTCGAAACAACTTGTTGCGGCCTCCGTTCCGGGTGTCGCGTTCCACCGTGGGCAGGACGCCGTTGAGGTAATCTCCGAGATGACCGATGTAGAGATCGAGCAGGCCATCGCCGTCGAAGTCGAAGGCAGTGGCGGGGCCAGCCACCACCCCCTCGCCCAACAGGCCGGAACCTCGAGACACATTTTCGAAGCGAGTTCCGCCCGTGTTTCGATACAAGCGGTGATCATCGTTTGCGTAGGTGATCAGGATGTCCTGGAGGCCGTCATTGTCGAAGTCGGCAATGATCGGATTGCGAGCCTCTCTGTAGCTGCCGTCCGGTCCGCGGAAGTCGATCCCAGCCTGCTCGCTGATGTCGTTGAACCGGCCGCTCCCGTCGTTGATGTAAAGCGCGTTGCCTCCGCCTCCGACGAAGAGGAGGTCCATGTCCCCATCCCCATCCAGATCTTCGGCTGCGACACCGCCGCCTGAGAAGGTAGGCGGCGTCTTGGTGTTTTTTCGGCGCAATTCGTGGAGCCAATTCGAGGATCGGTGGGTGTAGTCGACTCCGCTAGACGTCGTCACAT
>JAHEEJ010000355.1 GCA_024640705.1 Deltaproteobacteria bacterium | reverse complement strand
TCGGAGAGCGGCCAGGCCGACATCACCGCGAAGATCGCCTGCGGCTGGCTCTCCCAGCAGCACGCCCGCAGGCCGAGGCCCGAGCCCTCCTCGCCCAGGCACTGATCGACGAGCACCGCATCGTAGAAATGTATCGCCAGGAGCTCCCGCGCACTTCGGGCGTCGCGCGCCCAGTCGACCGTGACGTCCTTCCGGATCGAGGCGACCAGGCGCCGCAACACGGGCTCCAGGTCGAGGTCGTCTTCGACCACGAGCATGCGCGGCTCGTGGCACAGCGCCTCCTCGGAGAACCAGTCGTCAAGTTCGTTCTTCACTACCCTCTGGGTCGAACCAAAGGTTTCCATGCTATTCCTCCCTCGCTAGCTTTTCCGCTAGCTGGAGTGGGTATCGGATCGCACGCGCGATAATCGTGCGAAGACTTTGCGAAGTTTTCTTCACAATCCGAGGCGAGCGTGAGTTCGACGCAATTGCCGCTGGCTCTGGTGGTCGAGGACGATCCGGACACCCGGACCGCCATCCGGCGGGCGCTCTCCCCCGCGCTCTCGGTCGTCGAGTGCGACAGCCTGGCCGCGACCGAACGCTTCCTCGCGGGCAGCCTGCCAGACGTCATCATCCTGGACATCGGCCTCCCCGACGCAAACGGACACGAAATCTGTGCCCGCCTCCAGGCGGACCCGCGCACGCGCGACCTGCCCGTCCTGTTCCTGTCGGCTTCGGCCGAGATCCGCGACAAACTCGCCGCGTTCTCGCTCGGTGCGGAGGACTACATCGAAAAACCGTTCGATCCGGCGGAGCTTCGCGCCCGTGTGCACGCGCGGCTCACGCGATCGCAGGGCCGACGCGACGCGCGGGAGGTCTTCGAGAAGTTCGGGTTGCGCTTCGAAGTGGAGCAGCATTGCGCGTTCCGGACGGACGCGGACGGCGGTAACAATCTCGATCTCACGCCTCACGAGTTCCGACTGCTCTATCACTTCGCGCGTCACGAGCGTCAGGCCTTCAGCCGGAGCGAACTGCTGCGGGCGGCGTGGGGTGACACGTTCGTGACCGAGCGCACGGTGGATGCGCACGTGGCGCATCTGCGGCGCAAGCTCGGCTCGCTGCCCTGTCGTATCGAGTCGGTGCGCGGCGTCGGCTATCGCTTCATCGGTCTGAAGGCGGATTCGGCCCGTTGAATCACGGCGCTGCGGGCGGCGTCGGCGCGGATTCGATGCTGCGAAGCGCGCGCGCGAGGTACGATTCGAGGGTCGCCAGCGCGAGCCGCGCCTCGCGGGAATCACCGGCTTTCCCGGACGTCTCGATGCGCGCGCCGATCTCGGAGATTCGCGGCAGGCCGTAGATCTTGCCCGATCCCTTCATGTCGTGGCCGAGCCGGCCGACGCGCGCCCAGTCTCCGCCCTCGAAGGATTCCCACAGCGCGTCGGCGTCGGCGCGGCGATGTGCGAGATAGTTGGGCAGCAGGTCGGCGAGTTCGGGAACGGATTCGATCCGCAGCAACTCGGTGCAGCTCTGCACGGCCTCGCGCAAATCCCGCTCGTCGAGCGGGAACGCGACGAGCGCGTCACAGCCGGCACCGAGACAGCGGGCGCACTCGCCGCGAAACGCGCCCCCAGTGAGCGCGAGGATGGGTACGCGCGGACGAGCGCGCTGCGTTTCCTGTGCGCGAATGCGCCGGGCGGTCTCGTAGCCTTCCATCGCGGGCATCTGCATGTCCAACAGGATCAGGTCGAACGGCTCCCGCGCGAGTCGCTCGATCGCTGTCGCGGCTTCGCCCGCGATCTCGACCGCGCTGCCCGACCTGGTGAAGAACGCGAGCGCCCGCGCGCACTCCCCTGCCGAGGCGCCCACGAACAGCATCCGACTCGGGCAGCCATCGCCCCGTCCGTGTGTGTCCTGCTGTTCGGCGCCCGGTTCAATCGGTGCTGACATGTCTCGCCTGTGATATGACAAATCAAGCCGGAAAGTTTCCGCTAGCGTAGCTTCTCCCGTAGAGCCTCGTAAGGCGTTTCCCGCGCTGGCAACCATGCGGGCGACTCGAGTTGTAGAGGTGCTCCCATTCGGTCAGCTTTTTCTCCAGATCGACATCGTCTCGATAGGCAGCAGCTGGCAGAACTCGTCCTTGTCGGTTGGGTGGGAGCGTTCCACCTTGCCGTTGAACCGGGAAATCCTCGACTTTGATCTAGACTTCTTTGATCGGGAGAAGGGACGGGTCGAGCCCGCTCCGAATTCCTTCGTGCCGGAGAAAGTGTCAAGCATGTCTCCGGAATAATCTGTAAACCATGTGTCCGGAATGGGCCCTTCGGACCAACAGACCAGCAGCACGCAGTGGAGGTGGCACTCGTAGGGGTCGGCGTGCTTGCATTCTTCGACCAGAAGGTCTGATTCGACTGAAACCATCCTGATCGCGCGTGCGGCGGCGCTCTGGGGGGTCGCCAGCTACGTGTATCGCAAGCGTGAACGCATACCCCTGAGCTTCGGGAAATCGCGTCGCGTCCCGGACAGACACCGGGTGCCCATCAAAAGGAGTAATCGTGGCCGAACAAGCAAATGCGCCTAACGGCGCAGTCGAGGATGCCGAACGGATCAAGGAGCTTCGCCAAATCGCCACCATCGGCGGGCATCTCGAGGCTGCGCGGACCTTCGATGACGAGAACGATGCGACTGTTGCCGCGGCGCTCGAAGGTCTGCCTCCCGCGCTATCGGTCGCGACACTCTGGGAATTTTCCGACGAGAAGCGGCAACAAGTACTTCGCTTCGCGCCGCCTCTACAGCGCGAGCAGTGGATCCGCAATCACGCCTATCCCTCGGGTAGCGTCGGACGGCTGATGGAATGCACGCACGCCGTCTTTTATCCGAACGAGACCGTTTCCGCTGTCGTCGAGCGCCTACGGGAACTCGTCCGCAAAGCCCTGATCACCTATGGCTACGTGGTCGATTTTGACGGCCACCTGGTCGGCGTATTGATCTTTCGCGAGCTGCTCTTCGCACAGGGAGATCAGCTCATACGCGACGTCATGATTCCCAATCCGTACTCGCTCCATGCCAGCAGCGATGTGATGGATTCAATGGCAAAGGCGGTTCGACGCCACTACCCGGAGTACCCGGTCGTCGACGACGCTGGCCTGTTGCTTGGAATCGTACGGGGCCAGACACTCTTCGAGCAACACGCGTTCGAACTCAGCGCGCAAGCCGGTCAAATGGTCGGCGTCGAGTCCGACGAGCGCCTGACGACGTCATGGCTCCGGAGCCTGCGCTTCCGGCAGCCCTGGCTGCAGCTCAACCTGCTAACTGCATTTGCGGCTGGTGCCGTGGTCGCCATGTTCCAAGACACGATCGACCAGGTCGTGCTGTTGGCTGCGTTCCTTCCGGTGGTAGCAGGCCAATCGGGCAACACGGGATGCCAGGCGCTCGCGGTGACGCTGCGCGGCATGACACTCGGAGAGCTGACCCCGGAGCGCAGCTTGACGATCACGCTGAAGGAGCTGGTGGTTGGACTGCTCAATGGCACCCTGGTCGGATTGACTGCCGCTGGGGGGATGTACATCTACGCGTCCGAGCAGAACAATCCCGCGGCACTGAATCTCGCGGGTGTCGTCTTTCTCACACTGGTGGTTGCCTGCATGGTGAGCGGCGTGTCGGGAACACTCGTCCCGCGCATCCTGCGGCGACTCGGAACCGATCCCGCCACCGCATCGAGCATCTTTCTCACCACGGCGACCGACATCGTCAGCATGGGAACCCTGCTGTTGCTCGCAACGATGATCGTGCTCTGATCACGGGACGGGAAACGCGGACCAG
>JAHEEJ010000354.1 GCA_024640705.1 Deltaproteobacteria bacterium | reverse complement strand
TGTCGAAGATCGCCTCGATGCCGAACAAGTCTCCCGGGCCCAGCAGGGCCGCCACGTGCGCCCGCCCGGAGCTGTCCACCCGCACCAACTTCACCCGGCCGCTGCGCAGCGCATACAGGTGCGTCGCGCCGTTGCCCTCCGTGTAGAGGATCTGCTTGCGCTGCACGCGGTTGAGCCACATGCGCTCGCAGATGGCGTGGATGGTGGGCGCGGGGATACCGCCCTCGTGCAGGCTCTGCAGCAGCAGGCAGTGGCGGCAATCCGATGTGTGCACCTTGCGGTGCGTGGCTCCGCCCAGCAGCTCGCGCAGCGCGTCAGCCACGGCACACCCCGCCTGGGGGCGCCGCGGCGCACGGCGGCGCTTTCAAGACATCTCGATCTGCGTGCAAGCCATTCACGCCAAACAACCACCTTCCAGCATCCCGTGCCGCGGACGCCCTCGAGGGTCGGCGGATGAGTGCCATGAGAAGACGAAGCGCACCAACGCAGTATACGGGTCGCGCACCCCGGTGATCAACGCCGCCGCGCTCGTCCGCCACGGGTTGATCGGCGCAGATCGAGAGATCGGTCCGGGCGTTTCCAGGGGGGCGAACCCCGAAGATCCTCTGGGCGATCGCGATCGCATCGGTCGTTGTCTTATCGGCATCCGGCAGTTTTGCTTCCAATCGATTTGCGCGTAACGGAAATTCTCTTATCGGACACCGGTGAGAATGCAGCTGTTCTTTTTGGGGTGCAGCGCCGTCAGCTCGGGGTTGTTCTGCTCCTCCCGGCAACCACTCCGCTGTCAAGATCGATCTCCGGCCTTCCGATGGGTTTCCCGCGGGGTGCGTTTCCCGATCCGCGAGATTCGGAAGCGAATTCATGGCGTATGGATCGTGAACTGGAGGCGTCCGCTCGTTGGAAAAGCGCAAGCAGCGTCGCACGCGAAAGAGATTGACCTGCGAACTGGTCATTGGAGAGAGCCGCCAGACCGTCCTCGTGCGGGATCTCTCACCCGAGGGTCTGTTCGTCCAGACGCGGGCCAGGATCGACCCGAACGCGAAGGTTTGCCTGGCGTTCGCCGCTCAGGCGGATCTGCCGGAAATGGTGTTGGACGTGCGCGTACGGCGCAAACGCCACACGCCACCGCGACTCCAGTCCTCCGTGCCGAGCGGTGTGGGGCTCGAAGTCATCGATCCGCCCGCCGCTTATCTGACCCTGGTCGAACGCAGCGCTGCGTCCGGCGGTGTTCAGGATGGGGATGCTCCCAAGGAAGAGGCCGCGGCCGGGTCGGGCATCCGCACTTTTCGGGTGCGCTTGATCCAGCGCGGCAAACCCAACGCAAACGTGTTTACGGTGCGCTCCGAGACGCTGCAGGGCGCGCGTGCGCGCGCGCTTGCGCGCGCCGGGCGCGATTGGAAGATCGCAGACATCCAGGAGATCTGATCGCGGATCCTGGAACCCGCCGAGTCCAGGCGCTTTCTCGGCGCACGGGGGCGCCCGAACCGCCCGATTCAATTTTTCCATTGCTCCGGTCAAGCCGGCACCGCAAACGGTCGATGGAATAGGAGTAAAACCTTAGACGAGCGGATCCGATACGAGGTTCTGGACCTGGCGGAAGCGGCCTTCATACTTGAGTTAGTCGCGGGGGTATTCTTCGTCGTCGCTGCCGTACCGCTGCTGCGCCTGGCCCACCGAAACGAGCAGGTCCCGGAGCGCATCCTCGGGCTTACTTTCCTGCTGATGGGCGTTTCCTACCTCTTCTACGAGACTCCCTACGCGCTCGAGAACGAGGCGCTGATCCTCCCATTCTCGCTGGTCGGCCGACTGCTCTGGAACGCGAGTGTCGTGGCCACCGCTGCGTTCACGCGCGAGGTCTTTCATCGGGGAAAACCCTGGGCGGGGCCACTGCTCTGGAGTGTCGTCGTCCTCTTGATTGCCGGGCTCGCCATCTCGATTCAGCAGGGCGACCTCGAGGGGATGGCGCCGATCGGCAATCCGGGGTTCTGGTTCGAGTGGGTGGGGCAGCTGATCCCGTTCGTCTGGGTTGCCGTGGTCTCGCTGACCGCATACGTGAGCGCGTGTCGGCGCGCGCGCATCGGGCTGTCGGATGCCCTCGTCTCGAATCGCTACCTGCTCTTCGGATGCTTCGGCCTGCTCCAGCTCGCCACCGTGGTGCTCTTGATCCCGATGTACATCAGCTACGAGGTTGAAACCGGGAGTTTCAGCGATTCGATGGACCAGCTGATGGGTTCGCTCGAGATGCTGACGATCGCGATGATCTGGCTCGCGTTCTTTCCGCCGCGAATCTATCGGGCCTGGATCGAGCGCGCGGCAGCCCGGAGCGCCGCCGCGCGCTGAGATCCAACGGCGATCGCGTCGGCGCTACTCGCCGCAGGCCGCGACCGCTTCGAGTTCCGCAGCCGCGCGGTTGAGAATTCCGGTGACCTGGTCGATCCGCTCCCGGTACACCGAGATCTCCGACGGAACGTGGGACGAGAGTTCCGAGATCTCCGCCGAGAAGTCCTGCATGCCCGCCTGGCCCTTGGCGTTGATGCTGTGCCAGACGGAGTAGAGGTCGAGCAGCGGTGGAAACTGCCCGGCGCCCGCCCACGAAACCTTCTCGTAGTTCGGGTCGCGGTAAAGCAGCTCGAGGTCGAACAGTTCGCGGCTCTCTACCGCCGCAAATCCGTTCGGCCCCACGTACCCGAGCGCCGCGAGTGCGTTGTTCGCGCTGCCCTGCTCTAGCCACGCGACCGTTCTCTGGAGGTTGACGAGGTCTTGCTCCACCTGCTGGTGTGGACCGACGGTTCCCTCGTTGACGTGTAGCGACGTGTACTCGTCTTCGAGAATCCGCGTGGCCGCTCGGTTGTGGTCGAACGCGCACTCCGAGTAAGGAGCTCCGGCCGCTGCAGTTGCCGCCGCGCTCAGTGCTGCGAGTGCAGCCGTGACGCCCGCGGAATCAGCGCCGTACTGATCCATCACGGCGACGTCGAGTGAGGCACCGATCGCCGCTACGCGCGAGTCGAACGCGTAGGGGATCACTTCTTTGTCGAGTTCGAGAGCGACCTTCGCCTCGGCCCGAAAAGTCGGCAAGAGTTCCGGAAACTTGAGTGTGTCGAGGGAGTCGTAGTCGGTGTGATAGCGCTGCCAGTAGTCGACGGGGAGGGCCATGAACGTCAGCGATGGCGTTCCCGTCGCCTCGTAGACCCATCCGTCGGTCCACGAGAACACGTCGTAGAGCTTCGCCAACCCGACCATCCCCCCGGTCTGACTGTCGAACAGGGATGCCCGTGTCGATGCGAGCATTTCATGGGACAGATTCACTACGAGGGGGTACGGCGGGGCGTGGGCTTCCCAGTTGAGGACAGCGACCGCGTCGTCGGCCCACTCCGTGTGCGATTGCGAGACGCGATGCCAGGCGCCCTGCAGCCAATCCGCGTATGCGTCGGCGAGACCGTATTCCTCGCCGGTCACCGGCGCGAACACCCAGGTGTAGTACGGTTGATAGCCGCTGTCCTTCACGGCCTTCGCGACGGCGAGCATCATACCGATGGCGACCGAGTCATCGGCCGCCGAGGTGAACCACGCGTCGTGGTGAGCGGTGAAGACGATCACCTTGTCCGGGCGGCCGGTTCCGTTGATCTGCCCGATCGCCTGGTAGCCGGTCGCATCCATCAGGTTCGTGGCATCGAGCTTCACGGTTGCGTTGACCGGTCCGCGCGCGAGCGCGGATTTGAGCTTGTCCGCGTTGTTCTTGCTGATCACGACCATCGGGGCGCAGAGCGTCGTGCTGCACTCTCCGTCGTTCGAGCCGAGCGCCGCACCGCCACCGTCCT
>JAHEEJ010000066.1 GCA_024640705.1 Deltaproteobacteria bacterium | reverse complement strand
TCGCGAACACCAATTTCGCCTATATGACCGAAGCGGCCAGGCCCGTCGAGCTGACCGACAAGAATTGCGACGATCTCGACGGGGAAAGACTTTTCAAGAGCCCGAGCGACAATCTGATCGCAGCTGAGTCGGTTCTGCCGGCGCTTCGAAAGCTCGGGTGGATCGACGTGTTCAACTCGAACGCGTGGCTCCTCGTGGTCTTGCTGTTCCAGATCGAACTTTCTCTCGAGCAAGCGAAGATGCTCACGAAGCGCCGATTGACCATTGTGATGGTTTGGAAGATATTTTCCTATCTGGTGCTGCTGGGCTGTGCAATCTATTGGACGGTGTTCAGCACATTCATCGACTGGTGGGACGCCTGGCTGTGGTTGCTCGCTTTCATCCTGATCGATCTCAATATGCTCGGGCTCGATGAGAGCCAGAATCAACCAGCGAGTAGCACCGCGGCCGCAGCCTGAGCGGAGTTAGTCGGCTGCTTCCGCGAGCACTTCGGCGAGCGCCGGGTAGCGCTTTGCCGCCGATCGCGCCGCATCGCCGCCCCGCTCGATCGCCTCGCCCAGAAGCGCTCGCGCGCGCTCTGGGTCATCCGATGCCGCATGTAAAACCGCGAGGCCCAACGGTGCGACCCAGTTGCTGGGATGGAGTCGTCTCACCAGCAAGAAGGTCCGGTACGCATCCTGGTTGCGGCCCCCGCTCAGATAGGCCATCGCGAGCGTCTCGTTCCCAGCCTCGTGGTTGGGCTGGAGTGCAACCGCCGCTTCGAGCATCTCGACGCCGCGGTCCAGCTCGCCCGCCTGCAGGTACTGCACGCCCAGATTGAACCGCGACTCGAAGTGGCTCGGCGATGCGGCGACGGCCTGCTCGAAGCGCGAGACCGCGGCCTCGCGTTCGCCGCGCGCAAGGTAGAGATTGGCGAGGTTGTTCAGCACCGAAACCGCCTGGGGGTGTTCGGGCCGGAGCGCCAGCGCCGCCTCGTAGGCGCGCATCGCCTCATCGGTTCGCTGCTGTTGGCCGTAGGTGACGCCGAGGTTGTAGCGGGCCTCGAAGGAGTCGGTGTCGAGTTCGAGCACGCGCTGGAACGCCGCCTCGGCTTCGGGGTAACGCCCGGCGCGCTGCAGGCTGTCTCCCAGGCCGAGATAGAGCCCGGGGTTCGAATCGTGCAAGGCGAGTGCTTCGCGGTACAGGCGAATCGACTCTGCCAACTCGTTTCGGTCGCGTTTGAGTTCGGCCAGCTCGGCGAGCGCGCCAATCGAATTCGGATTCACACGCAAGGCGCGCTCGACATAGTGCTCGGCTTCGCCCGCATTGCCCTTCAAGCGCGCGATCGAACCCAGGTTCAACAGCGCGTCCGCATTGTTCGGATCGAGGGCGAGCGCCTTGTGGAATTCGGTTCGGGCCTCGTCGATTTCGCCGCGGCGCAGCAGGGCATTCCCGAGATTGTTGTGGATCTCGGGAGAGGATTCTTCGGCATCCGCCTGCACGTAACCCAACGCGCGAAGCGCTTCGACGTTCTCGGCGAGTTCTCGTGGGTCGTAATCTTCGATGTACTCCGGCTGCGATTTGCGACCACCGGGATCCTCGTAGGTCGCCACATACCGGATCGGGTGGTTTTCGAGAAAGGCGGTTTCGAAGATGTCGAGCACCTTGCCGTCCATGTCCCGGGCGACCGGAATGCCGAGGTAGTGCAGCAGCGTGGGGGTCACGTCGAGCACCGAAGCCCCTTCGAGCTTCTCCCCCTTTCGGATCTGGGGACCGGCGGCCAGAAAAATCCCGTATGGCTCGTGATCGAGGTGTGCGGTGCGGATGTCGACCGACGTTTCGCTTCGGATGCGTCGCTCGCCACTCTTGAAGCCGTGATCCGAAAGCACCAAAACCGCGGTGGCCTCGAGATCGATCTGCGCGAGCACGCGCCCGAGAAGCTCGTCCTGGTAGATGTACCACTCCGCGACCGTGTCGCGGTAGCGCTCGAACTCCGCTTCATCGATCCAGGCCAGCTGCGGCGGCGCGTACTTCATGAAGAGGTGCGAGAGGCTGTCGACCTGCTCGAAGTAGAGCATGAAGAGGTCGTAGGGGCGGCTGGCGAGCAGGTGTTCCGCAATCGCCGTGTAGCCCTGCGCGGTGACCGCGTATTGTTGAAAGAGGTGGATGGGATTGTTCGGGTCGCGCCGCGCATAGCGGGCCGGGTCGAACATCTCCTTGCGGTAGACATCCGCTTCGATGTGTACGAAACGTTGAACGAATTCGGGCGAAAGCTGCTGCTCGGCGGGTACGAGGGCGTCGACTTCGGGGAAGAGCCCGCTCGGATGCGTCTTGTGGATATCGCGATCGCCGCGGGCCGTCGCCCCGAACCCGTGAAAGCCGATCGCGTCGGAGACGATGATTCCAGCACCGACGTCTTCGGCGGGGTAGGTCGCCCACCAACCGATCGCGATCGGCCTGCGGCCGCGCTCGGCCAGCAGATTCCAGATCGCCTTCACCTTGCGGTTGTGACTGCGCACCGGCGCGCGGGTGCCATCCGGTCGATCGACCAGGAACCAGCTGATTCCGTGTTGATCCGCGGACTTACCGGTTGCGACACTGGTCCAGATCACGGGCGAGAGCGCGATGTCGCCGGCGGTCC
Organism: Deltaproteobacteria bacterium; assembly: GCA_024640705.1. Classification (GTDB taxonomy): domain Bacteria; phylum Myxococcota_A; class UBA9160; order UBA9160; family SMWR01; genus JACZVU01. The sequence goes on along the minus strand of JAHEEJ010000066.1, from coordinate 11,387 downwards.
GGATCGAACCGGTCACGCCACGCTCCCGCAGCGCGGTCAAGTTTGGGAGCTTGCCGTGGGCCGCGATGGCATCGATTACCGCCCAGTCCGCGCCGTCGATGGCGATGACGACGACCTGGGTTCCGATCCCCGTGCGAGTATCCGCATCCCTGCACGCGCTCATCGATGCGATCGCAGCCAGCGCCAAGGCGCCCAGGCGGAGCTTGCCGACCGATCGCGACCCCATCGCCACTACCTACGTCCTGCGAGCGTCCTTGGGGGCGCGGGGCTCCGGTCGGTGTGCGGTCGAGAAGCATCGAGCCCGCGCGGAATGAGCGGCAAGATCAGCCTGGATGGATGCGACGCGTCGTGATGGATGGTGACATCGACGGGCAGCAACCGCGTTGCGGTTGCAATCTCACCACCGGTATTGGGGTTCGGGTCGTAATGCGGGGCGCGGCTGCTCGTGATCTGGAAGCGGATCCGATGGCCCTGCTTGAACACGTTCGCAGTGAGCATGTCGCCGATCCGCACGGGATAGATCCGCCCCGGCTCCATCAGCACCTGGCGATCGAGTCCCTCCCGGTAACGCAGGCGCAGATAACCGGCCTCCGGACCGTTGATCGCGTAAGAGGTTCCGTCGGGATGGACATCCGTCACGCGAATGGCCAGATCCGTATCGGGTCGATCGATCGAGACGAAGAGTTCGGCGACCATCTCTCCGGTGACTTCGAGATCCTGTTCGAGCGGGTCCGTGGTGTAGACGAGAACGTCTTGACGGGATTCGAAGCTGGCCTGGTTCAGCGCTCCCGATTTTTCGAATTGTTCATCCCAGATCGGGTCGGTGGGATCGAACACATAGTGGTCGGCCGGCTCCGCCTTCCCGGGTGACTCTGCCGAAAGCTGACCATCGCCAGCTGCAGTCGCCGCGTTTCCCTGCCCGCGTAGAAACCAGGTTCGCGGCTCCGCGCGCTCGAGGGGCCACTCGTTTTCGAACCGCCAGGTGTTGTCACCCATCACGAAAAGCCGCACGGGCGGTTCATCGTCGATGCCGTTGTCGTAGCCCTTGAGTCGGGCGTCGAACCAGCGAAGCAAGAGGTCTTCGAAGTCGAGCCCTGCGTTGGGGCCGAAGTCGATCTCGCCGAATCGGGTCTTCAACACGTGGATGCTGCTGTGTGTCCACGGGCCGATGATCAGCCGGGTGCGCTCGCGCGCTTCGGGCGTCGCTGCCTCACGCCGCATGCCGTTGAACCCGCGGGTCGCACCGACAGGCCCGTAGTTGTTGTCGTACCAACCTGTCACCAGATATACCGGCGCACGCATGCGGCCAAAGTTCCGCTCGACGTCCGCGAAGCGCCACCACTCGCTTTCATCGGGATGCTGCACCCATTCGTAGTAATAGGGCGCCCAGCGCTGCAGCAGGTTCGACCCGATCAGTGGCCGCTGCATGTAGTAGTCGCGACGCTGCGGCAGCCAGTCTGCGTAGGCGGCCTCGTAATCCCAGGGTCCCGAGTCGTCGCTGGCACGGCGCCGTAGGTCGGGGACGATCAGCGGGATGAACCAATCGAACCAGGTCAGGTTGAATGCGCCGCCCTGATAGAAGAAGTGGTGGCTCGAAGTCGGGGTCATGCTGGGAACCGCCGTCACGTAGTGCGGCGGATTCTGGGAAAGCGCCAGCCACTGGACGAAGCCCGGGTAGGATTGACCGTAGGACCCCACCCGACCGTCGCTTCGGGAATGGGCGGCCGCCCATTCGATGACGTCGTATCCGTCTTTTTTCTCGTTGCGGTAGGCCTCGAACTCGCCGTCGGAGGTGTATCGACCTCGAACGTCGACGAGAAAGACGAGATAACCGCGGTGGGCGGCCTTGATCGGGAACTCGGGCTCAGCGGCGTATTTTTCCTGACCATAGGGAGTTCGATAGACGATCGCCGGAAAGCGTCCCGGCGCGTCGGGGCGGAACAGCGTCGCCCGCAACCTGACACCGTCGCGCAGCGGGATCTCGACCTGCCGCTCCACGACGATGTTCGGATACGACTCGAGTGCGATCGCGCGCGACGGAGTCGCTTTTGCAGAGGGTGCTCCCGCAGCCGAGCACGAAATCGAATGGAACGCCATCAGGAGGAGAATGGCTGCACTCCACAGTGCCTGCAGCGGATGTTGGTCCGCATCCCGCAACGAGTTGGCGCGAAATCCACCTACGAGGCGATTCGCGCGCAATGAAGCCTCAGTTGTAATCCCAACCGATGATTCGCTCGGGCGATACCACGATGAGCGCATTGGGGCCCTCCGCTTCGATAGACGCCACATATTGGCGTGTAGCTTCATCTGTCTCGTGGTAGCGACGCATGATTCGCCATTCGAGATCGGCCTGCTCAGGAGTCATCTCTGTGATGAATTCGGCGCTGCCGCTGATCGAAACAGCGCGTGCGTCCGGGTGGCCGGCGTCGATGCAGAGTGCGATGCGGGGATCGCGGTGGAGTTGGCGGAATTTGGCGCTGCTCACCCCGACAGAGAAATAGAGCCGCTCGTTCTCGTAGAGAAACCAGATGGGGCTGGTTTGGGGCGCTCCATCGGCCCGAAGGACCGTTGCGATCGCGTGGCGGGTTTCTGCTAGAAATGCTTGGATCTGCGATGAATTCATCCGGTAGCCGGTGTCTGCCATGGATCACCTTCTGGGATCGAGCCCGATCCGGATTGCAGACGGTCGAAACCCGATCCCCTGCGCGCCAGATCGTGCGTTCGTATCGGCCGCACAGCGTAGCGCGAGCTTGGATCGAATGGTTGGGGCGTTGCTTCGGGTTTGAGGTTCGCAGTTCGACTTTTGAACTTGTGGGATCCGCGGCGCTCCTCCAAGATGGGTGCGCCGAGCGGGGCGCTCGCTCGAATCGGAGGCTTCAAATGATACGCACGAGACCGCAGCGAGCCTTCCAACCCTTGGGAGCGTATGTCGCGCTTCTGATCCTCGCGGGATGTTCGCACGCGCCGGAACCCAGTCCACTTTCGCAAGCGGGCCAGGCCGCGGTGGGTCGAATCACCGCGGCGCGATTGTCGGGCCACATCGAGGCGCTTTCGGGCGACGCGTACGAGGGCAGGGGACCGGCCACGGCTGGAGACCTGCGCACCCAGCAATACCTGGCGGATCAAATGGACGCGATCGGATTGGAGCCCGCCGGTCCCGGTGAAAGTTGGGTGCAGCCGTTCGACGTCGTGGGCATCACTTCCGAAGTGCCGAAGCGCTGGTCGTTTCAGCGCGGCGAGGAGACGCTCACACTCGATTACTGGGAGCAATTCATCGCGGCGAGCGACGTACAGCGGGCGAGTTCGAAAGTCGAGGACGCAGAGATCGTCTTCGTCGGATATGGAATCGAGGCGCCCGAATACGCGTGGAACGATTTCAAGCAAGAGGATCTGAACGGCAAGATCCTCTTGATCGTAAACAGCGATCCGGATTGGGACCCGGAGTTGTTCGAGGGCAACACCCGGCTCTACTACGGCCGCTGGGATTACAAGTACGCGACGGCAGCCCGCCAAGGCGCGGTCGGCGCGATCATCATCCACACGGTTCCGTCCGCCGGATATCCGTGGCAGGTCGTTCAGACTTCCTGGAGCGGCGAACAATTCGAATTGCCGTCGACGGGGGAGGCGCGCCTCGAGGTCGCAGCCTGGGTCACCGAGACTGCGGCAGCCGATCTGGTCCGGCTCGCGGGAAGAGATCTGGCGGAACTGGTCGAGTCGGCGAAGAGTCGCGATTTTCAGCCGGTCGCTCTGGGCGTGACGACTTCGCTGGCGTTCGACAACCAATTGACGCAGGCGCGCACCGCCAACGTGATCGGGCGCTTACCGGGCAGCGATCCCGCGTTGAGCGATGAAGTCGTGATCTTCACCGCGCATCACGATCATCTCGGTATCGGCACACCCGATGAATCCGGTGACTCGATCTACAACGGCGCGCTCGACAACGCGGCCGGGGTCGCGCAGGTTCTCGCGATTGCCGATGCGCTCCACGCGCTTCCTGTGGCACCTCGGCGCTCGACCCTCTTCTTGTTCGTCGCAGGCGAAGAACAGGGATTGTTGGGTTCGAAATACTATGCCGCACACCCAACCTATGCTCCCGGAAGGATCGCGGCAAACATCAACTACGACGGCGGAAACATCTGGGGCAAGGTCAGGGACATCACCTTCATCGGGCTCGGCAAGTCATCGCTGGACGCGGTGGTCAAGGACATTGCCGCCAGCCAGGGACGCATCGTCAAGCCCGATCAATTTCCCGACCGTGGTTACTACTACCGATCCGACCAGTTCAGCTTCGCCAACATCGGCGTTCCCGCGACGTTCTTCGATACGGGCACCGATTTCATCGGCCACCCGGCCGGCTGGGGCAAAGAGCAAATCGAGCAGTACGAAAAGGTCCGTTACCACCAGCCGAGCGATGAGTTCGACGACAGCTGGAACTTCGAAGGGATGATCGATGACGCGAGCATCGGCTTCTGGACCGGCCTCCGCGTCGCCAACACCGATGCGATGCCGAGCTGGAACCCGGGCGATGAATTCGAAGCGGTGCGCAAGGCCGCGCTCGAATCCGTCAACGATCAGTAGTCCGGTTCGTTACCAGCCGCAGCTTCGACCCGTGTTCTGCTCGTCGAGCCAGGCCTGAAGCGGCGCGAAGTAATCGCGTATCGCGGTGGCGTCGGCCTCGCGCTCGCCGGTTAACGCTTCGAGCGCGTCGGGCCACGGTCGGCTCATCCCCATCTCGAGCATTTCGTTGAGTCGGCGTCCCGCTTCCTCGCTGCCGTAGATCGTACAGCGATTGAGGGGCCCCTCGTGGCCCGCAATTTCACACATCGCCCGGTGAAACTGGAACTGCAGGATCGCAGCGAGGAAATAGCGGCTGTACGGCGTATTGCCGGGGATGTGGTATTTCGCGCCGGGATCGAACAGCTCTTCACCGCGCTCGTTGGGGGGGCGGATTCCCTGGTATTTCTCGCGCAGCTTCCACCAGCCGGCGTTGTATGCATCGCTCGAGATCTCCCCCGAGAACACGTCCCAGCGCCACTGATCGACGAGAATCCCGAACGGCAAGAAGGCGACCTTGCCGAGCGCGTCGCGCAACAGCAGGCCGATGTCTTTCGACGGCGGAGGTTCGTGGTCGAGCAGATCCAGTTTGACGAGGTAGGCCGGCGTCACGGAGAGCGCGATCGCATCGCCGATCGCCTCGTGGAATCCATCGTTCGCACTGCCACGAAATAGATAGGGCTGATGCTTGTAGGCGCGCTGATAGTAGTTGTGACCCAATTCGTGATGGATGGTCTGAAAATCTTCGGCGTTGATCTCGATGCACATCTTGATCCGGAGATCGTCGCCATCTTCTACATCCCAGGCGCTGGCGTGACAGACCACCTCGCGATCCCGGGGCTTGGTGAACAGCGAGCGCTCCCAGAAGCTATCGGGCAACGGCGCGAAGCCGAGAGAGCTGAAGAAATTCTCGCCCGAAGCAACCATTTTGAGCGGGTCGTAGCCCGCTTCCTGGACCAGAGCCGTCAGGTCGTAACCCGGATCGGCATCTTCTGGGGCCACCAGATCGTAGATGTTGGTCCAGTCCTGGGCCCACATGTTACCCAGCAGATGCGCGGGGATCGGTTGGTCGAGGGGAACCAGGTCTTCGCCGTAGAACTCGGCCAGTTTTGCGCGGACGTAACAATGAAGTGATTCGTAGAGGGGCAACACCTGCTGCCAGAGCCGATCGACCTCGGCCGCGAACGCATCGGGTGACATGTCGTAGTTCGATCGCCAGAGCGCTCCGGTATCCGGGTAGCCGAGCTCTTGGGCGCCCTGATTGGTCAACTCGACGAAGCGTTGGTAGTCGTCGCGAATGGCGGGGGAGGTGGTGCGCCAACCGAGCCAAGCGTCGAGCAAAGTGGCCGGATCGCGGCTCTCGGTGTGGATCGCGCGAATCTCGATGATGTCGAGGCAGTCCTCCCCCTCGGCGCCTTCGGGGCAATACTGCGCCTTGCCGTAATTGCTGTCCATTCTTGCGGCCACCTGGGTGAGTTCCTGGGTGAGCGCGCGATCGGCGGGAGCGGGCATCGTGATTGCGCGCTTGAGAAGCTCGAGTTGGCGGCGGGTGTTGGCGTCGAGCTCGAGGCCATTGAATTGCGCCGCTTGCTTCGCGAGTTCGACGCTTGCCGTGATGTAGTTTTCGTAGGCTTCGGCGGCAAGCGCTTCCGTGTCGACCGTGATGAAGTTCGCCTTGACCCACTCCGCTCGCGCTGCGCGAACGCCGAGGGTCTCGAGCTGGGCGTTTGCCGCTTCGACGAAGCTGCGCGCATCGTCAGCGGTCAGAGTGGGCTTTGGATCGTGTGCACAGGCCATCGAGACGAGCAGCGAAACAGCGATTGCAATGGTGCGCGCGTCGTTGCGGTATCCACGGTGAATTCGCATGGAGCTCCTCCGGGCGGCGGGATTTTTCGCACTATAGCCTCATCCCGAATGCCACCGGCGAAGAATTTGGGCGCTCGCGACCCCGATCATGTTGTGCCGGAAGCGCGTGATTTGGCCCGCTTGATCGAACCTGGGTGATTCGGCACGCTTTCGGCGATGCGGACGCTTTCGGTGGCGCTTTTTGCAGTCTACCTGTGGGTCGGTGCCTCTCCGTGCATCGGTGGGAGCGCCGAAAAGCCCGCCCACTCCGCGCACGCGGAAGGCCACGCACACGCGCACGCGGGTGGTGACGCCCACGACTCGATGGAGCCTGCCGAACCTCGCGGCGGCGATGCGCTCGAGGCCGAGCGCAAGCTTCGAGCCCGCTGCCCATGCGGTTGCGAAGGAGGCTCGGCGGCCGCGAATTCGTTCGCCCGACTCGGATCTGGCCTGCTGAGAGGCATCGTCGACCCGACCGCAACCGGTTCCGATCGCGGTGCCGGAGCCTCGATTGCCGAGTACACCCAGGCGCCCGCTCGAGCCGTCGATCACGTTCCCATCTCTGCCTGATTCTTCCAAGCGTTCGCCAACACATCGACGCAGGGCCATGCGTCGCGAAGCTCCACATCTTTGGGCTGCGCGCGGTATTCGACCGTGCCTTTGCCCGCAGAACATGGCAACAGGGAGATCGTCGTGAATTCGCTCGTTCCGAGGCGTGTTCAAATCGCCGATCGGGTCCGATTGGAACGAGCGGTTCCTTGGAATTTCACTCGCGCGATCCCGTTGTTACTCGGCCTGTTCGCGGTGATGGCCGGGAGCGCCGATCGGAGCCTGGCGGCCGATCCCGATCCGTCGATCGAGGAAATCCTGATCAAGGGCCAGGACACTGGCGTGGCGGATGGGTTCGTCGTCACGCCGGATCGGGCAACGCCCAACGCACCCGATACCGCCGCCATGATGCAGCTCGTGCCCGGTGGCGGCGTCGTGAACAACGGTCCGCTCAGCGGCCAGATCCAATATCGCGGCATGTTCGGTAGCCGCGTCGGCGTTCGAATCGACGGCATGTACGTCTCTCCGGGCGGCCCCAATTGGATGGACGCTCCGCTCCACTACGCACCGCGGATGTTGCTCGAGAGCCTTGCGGTCCCGCGCGGAATTGCGTCCGTGAGCGCCGGCGCCGAGATCATCGGAGGGATCGCTCAGGCAAAACTCAAGCGCAGCCAATTCACCCAGGAGGAGGCGTTCGCGATTTCTGTGGACGCCCACGTCTCCGGTCGAACCGTCGACGCTTCCGTCGCTGGAGGCGGCATCCTGTCGCTTGCCAATGACCGACACCGGTTTCAATTGGTGGGCACCGCAGAAGTCGGCGACGACATGCGCGCGGCAGCGGGCCGGATCGTACCGACCGAGTTCGAACGCTACACGTATGGTGGCGGTTACGGGCTGCGCCTGGGCGAAGAGCAGGAGATCGGCGTCAGTTATCGGCACAACGATACCGGGCGAACCGGAAACCCCGCGCTGCCGATGGACATCAAGTACGTCAATACCGAAATCGCCAATTTCGAATACAGCGGTAGTTGGCTTGGCGCCGAGCTCTCAGCGAACGCCTACTTCATGGACGTAGACCACGTCATGGACAACTTCGGCCTTCGGACGCCGCCTGCGTCGGCTGCCCGTTTTCGATCCACCCACGCGACGAGCGATGCGATCGGCTACGAGGCAAAAGCCAGTCTGCCATTCTACGACGGCATCCTCGCGTTTGGGATCGACGGACACCTCGTCGAGCACGACATGGATGTCTCGAACCCCAACGACCCCGCATTCTTCGTCCGAAACTTCAATGCGGTCGATCGCGATCGCTATTCGCTCTTCAGTGAGTGGAAACGAAGTCTCGGCGAGCGCTGGAAACTCGAACTGGGCGTCCGTTACAGCTTGATCCGGATGGATGCGGGCAGCGTCGATGCACTTCCCGCCCAGATGCTTCCGCCGCCTCAGCGATTGCGAGACGCCTTCAATGCCGCAGATCGCGAAAAGTTCGATCATCTCGTCGACGCAGTGGCCAAGGTATCCGTAGAACCCTGGAGCGGTTGGCTGATCGAGCTATCGGGGGGTCGGAAGACGCGGGCTCCCGCGTACGTCGAGCGCTACGCGTGGCTCCCGCTCCAGGCCACGGGTGGCCTCGCGGACGGAAACAACTACGTGGGCGAGATCGGCCTCGATCCCGAGGAATCCTATCTGGTCGATCTGGGCGTCGAGTGGCGGCGCGCCGATTTCTACCTCGCGCCGCGCGCGTTCTATCACTGGGTCGACGACTACATCCAGGGAGTGCCGTCCACCAACGCCGACGTGATCGCCGTCAGTACCCTCAACGGCGACCCCACGCCGCTGGTGTTCGCGAACGTCGAAGCCGAGCTCTGGGGGGTCGACGTCCCGTATGCGGTGCGACTCCCGCTGAACGTGCAACTCGACGGCACGCTGAGTTGGGTGCGGGCCAAGCGGCGCGACCTCCACGACGATCTCTATCGGATTGCGCCTCTGCGCGGGCGCACGACCCTGAGCTACCTGGGAAAGGGCTGGAAGCTGGCCGTGGAGGGCGTCTACGCGGCGCGCCAGAGCCACGTTTCAGCGACCAATGGCGAGTCTCCGACCGGCGGTTGGGGGGTGATGAATGTCTTCGCGACCTGGGAGTTCTGCGACGGCTTCGAACTCGAGATCGGGGGCGACAACGTTCTCGATCACGATTACGCGCCGCATCTGGCCGGGACCAGCCGGATCAGCAGCAGCGGGGTGTCGCTGGGCGAACGCCTTCCCGGCCCGGGCTGGAGCTTCTACGGTCGATTGGCGGCTCGCTTCTAGTCGCCGGCGGCCATCGCTCCGCTCGGATGAGCTGGGTTGCACCCCCTCGGGGTGCGATCCCGCCGGGCGATGGCGAAATCGAGCCCTTCCGGGAATACTCCCCGCCCGTGAGAGGTCTCCTCTGTCTGTTATTGGGCGCACTGGTGGCGACAGCCTGCGCGACGGTTCCCCGGGCCGTGTCGGTCCGTACGCTGCGCATCGGTACGCCAGATGCGCGGGGTTCCGCATGCCATCCCGTTGCGCCGGATCACGTCGTCAGCTCCGCTGAAGCCAGCCACACGCGATTTCTAGACCCAGCGAAAATCAACCTGCTGATCTGGAACACCCACAAGGGTCAGGAAGCTGGCTGGTTGGAGGAATTCGAGCGGCTGAGCGTCGACCAGGATCTGCTGGTGCTTCAGGAGGCTTATCTGAAGGATGGGCTGCGCGATTTCCTGCGGAGCCGGACGTTTGCCTGGGATCTGGCGACGACCTTCATGCGATACCGGGTCGAAACCGGCGTCATGACGGCTTCGCCGGTCGCCCCGACCTCGGCCTGTGTCCAGCGAACCATGGAGCCGCTGTTCTCGCTGCCCAAATCCACGCTGATCTCTCGATATCCCATCAAGGGCAGCAACGAGACGCTTCTGGTGGGGAACATTCACGCCATCAATTTCACATTGGGAACCGCTGCGTTCCGTTCGCAGCTCGATCGTCTGGCTTCGGAACTCGACGCACACGACGGTCCCATGATCGTCGCGGGCGATTTCAACAGCTGGAGCGAATCGCGGTTGAGCGTTCTCGAGGAGGTTCTCGTCGACACGCGTTCGATGCGCCAGGTGGCGTTCAACGACAAGCACCCGCGAGAGATTTTTGGACACACGGTCGATCGCGTCTACTACCGCGGGCTAACCGTTGCGAAGAGCCGGGTGCTGGAAGCTCACACTTCCGATCATGCCCCGATCTGGGTGCAATTCACTCGAGCTGGAGGATCCACGACTTGAAACAATTTGCGAAGACACTGGTGAGAATGGCGGCGGTTGTGCTGACGTGTTTGGCCGCGTCGGCGCTTCCGTCCTGGTCGGGAAGTACGGAGAGCGAGATCGAACACCTGCTCGACTACATCGAACATTCGGATTGTACATTCGTCCGAAACGACAAGGATTACACGGCCAGTAGCGCGCGCAGCCATCTGGAGAGGAAGTACGGCTACGCGAAAAGCAAGGTCGCCAACGCCGATCAATTCATCAAGTACGTCGGAAGCGGCAGCAGCCGGAGCGGAAAGCTGTATCGAATCCGCTGCGGTGAGCACGAGTACAAAGCGGGTGATTGGCTCGCCGCTGAATTGAGCCGCTTTCGCGCAGCGCTGAAAGCGACCGGAGGCGCGACGAGCGGAGGTTGATCGTGAGATCGAAACGGTCCGTCGCCGCAGCGTCGATCGCTGCACTCCTGACCAGCTGTGTGAACGCCGACTCGGGCTCCGTGCGGGGGACCTTCGAACCCGCATCCAGTGTCGAAGAAACCTTTCGCTGGCACCGCGCGCACCCGACGGATGCTCCGTGGTGGGACGTCGTCGGCGAGCAACAAGCGTGGTACTTCAAGAACATTCAGCAGGTCTATCCAAGCGTCAGCGTCTATCGCGCGGGCCCCGTGCGCGCGTTGGACCATCGCTTGATGGACGAAATCGCCGATTATCCGGTGCAGACCCCGTCTGGCACCGCGCGTTTCGCCGACTTCCTGAATAGCGACGACTCGACGACGATGGGGCTCGTGATCTTGCACGAGGGAGAGATCGTTTTCGAGGCCTATCCGCGGATGCAGCCGTATCAAAAACCGATCTACTGGTCGGTCGCCAAGGTTCTGGTGTCGACGCTGGTGGCGATTCTCGAGGACCGCGGTCTGGTCGATGTCGCCCGGCCGATCGAGTTCTACATTCCGGAATTGAAGGATTCCGAGCTGGCCGGCATCCGCGTGCTCGACATCCTCGACATGGCTTCCGGCATCGATTGCGCGGACAATTACGCCGATTTCGATGCCTGCTATTTCCGCTACGAGACCTCGTTGGGCGACGGGGTGAGAATCGAAGGCAGCCCGGACAATCCCTACGACATGTTGATCGATTTCGATTACGGCTATTGGGCAAAGCCCGGAAC
>JAHEEJ010000353.1 GCA_024640705.1 Deltaproteobacteria bacterium | reverse complement strand
CCCTGGGCAAGATAGGGTGGCGCTTCCGCTCTCCTTGGACTCCTGCCATCCCGCTGGATCGCTCGAAGCCCCGATCCCTTCGATTTTGTTCGCCGTTCGCCGATAAGGAGAGGCACGGGCGTGCGCGCACGCGATGGGCGGACGGGGCGGGATGGCAGTCGCGAAGGTACGAAGACCGGACTGGCAAAAAATCGGGAAGCTCCCCTTGGTGAGCCTGGGGCTCGTCTGCGTCCTCGTCGTCAGCTTCCCCGTATTTCACTTCGGCTATTCGGCGCTGCGGGCGAGCGTTCGGGCGGATTTCAACGAAGCCGCCGACTTCGCGATCCGCAATCCCTCGGTGCAGATCCCTCCGAGGCTGCTGCCGGTGATTCGCGCGGTTCTGCCCAACTTCGACAGCAACGAGACCTTCGCGTTCCTCAACAAGAGCCGCGACGAGAGCGCGCGGCAGCAGGAGTTCGAGGGCCTGGTCACGAGGGCCTTCGAGCAGCTCGACAGCCATCCGTTTCGAGCCCTGGGAGTGGTACCCGCAAGCCCCCACATCGCCGGTTTCGCCGCGCACCCCTTCGTCCACGTGGGTTGGGTGCAACTGCTGGGTGCGGTGCTGCTCCTGTTGCTCGCGGGGCCCCTGCTCGAACCGCTCTGGGGCCGCGGCGCCTTCGCCGGGCTCATCGCGGTCTCGGCTTTGGCGTCGGCGGGCGTCTTCTTGCTGGTGCACGCGGGTGCGGACCGCGCGCTCCTGGGCGCCGGCGGCGTCGTCTCGGGTGTGGTGGCGGCGGCGCTCGTGCGCTTCGCTCGCGAGGAGGTCGATCTGCTGCGCTGGCTCTCGCCGCTGAAGTCGGTGGAGCTGATCGTGCCGGGCTGGATCCTGGCTGTTCTGTGGATCGCGTACGAGGGAGCGATCTGGCTCACGGTTCCGGGCGCGTTCCCGGATGGTGTCGACACGGCTGTGGGTTACACGGCCCACGCGGCGGGTGCGCTGTTGGGCGGGGCGTTCGCCTTCGGCGCCATTCGCGCGGAACTGGAGAAGCGCCTGGGTCATTCGCCGCCGCCCATCGTGGAACGAGTCCGTGAGGGGGAGCGCTTCGACTTGCAGCGGGTGTCTCGCGCGCGGGAGCGGGGAGACTCGGACGCTGCTTACGAGATGCTGCTCGCGGAGTCGCGCCGCAGCGCGCGCAACCGCGACGCGGTGACCACCCTCTGGGAGATGGCAATCGAGCGGGGCGAGGCGGAGGTCGCCACACCGGCGATGCTCCAGCTCGTGCTCGAAGAGATCCGACGCGGCGCCGAAGACGTCGGCGTGTCGCACTGGCGCGAGCTGACCCAGCACCAGCCCGAAGCCCGCGTCGAGCTGCCCGCGCTGCTCAAGCTGATCCCGTACATCCGCCGCATCGATGGCGACAGCGCCGCAGTCGTCGCGCTCCAACAGGCGATGGATTGCAGCGCAGACGGCCCCTCCGCGCGGGCGGCGGCCGAGATCGCGCGCCTCGCCGCGGATCTCGAGGCGGGCATCGCACGTGCCGCGGCCGAGCGGGCGCTTGCGGACGAGACGCTCGCGGAGGCGCGCCGCGCCGACCTGGAATCCCTGCTGCAAAGACTCTGCGCCGGCGAGAAGGCCGCGATGTACGCGCCCGACGGGCAGAAGGAACTGCCCGTCAACGTCTTCTACGCCGAGCAGGATCGCAGCGGCTTTGGAGACGTCGGCGATTTGACGCAATTTGGTGACCCAGGCGAAACCTTTCCCTGCGACCTCGTCGTACCCGCCAAACCGATTGCGCTGGAGTCCGGGTCGCTCGTCGTCGAAATCGAGAGCGGCGAGTTCCGCTCGGTCCCATACCCCGCGGTGAGCGTCGTATCCGTAGCCGGCGTCGGCGGGCTCGGGCCCAGGCCGGTCGTCCTCGTGGACGTCTTCGCAACGGATCCTGCGAACTCCAAGTCCGAACTCTGCATCTACCGCCTGCGCGGCGACCGATTCGACCCCCGACGCCTCGTATCCTACGAGCAGGACCCGATGGCAGCGCTGCGATCCTTCCTGGAGCAGGTCCTCGAGCGAACCCAGGCCCGTCCACTCCCGGATCCGGCGGCGGCGCGCGCGAATCCCGTGAAGTTGTTCGAGTCGCTCGAGGCGTATCAGGCCTGGGCCTCTGAACTCCTCGACGTCTGATACGCCCAGCGCCATTCCGTTGGCCCGACTCGCGACGACCGCTTCCTCGACGACCTCGGCGGCGGCGCTGTGCGCAGGTAGTAGGTTCTGTTGGGCGGGGACTTTTGCGTGTCAGGTCCAGGCGAAGACGGGTTGTTCGAAGTCGATGACTCGGGTTTCGCGGCCCTCGATGGCGACTTCGTGGAGTTGGTAGATGATTGCGGCGGTGGGGGCGTGGATGTGGGTTCCCACCAACGGGATGGAGATGACGGGTCGGGGGCTCTCCGGGATTTTGCGCAGGTGCGGGACGTCGGGTCGTGCGAGTTCTTCGAGGCGCACGCGATAGACCTCGGCAACTTCTCGCGGGTTTGGTTTCAGATCGATTTCGGATCCGGCCCAGACGACGACCGGCGTGATCACGAAGCCCGAGCGGGTCGGGTAGTCGTCGAGAATTCCCAGGACAGAGGCCGGCGGGAGTTCGAGCCCAACCTCTTCAGATAGTTCTCGAAGCGCGGCCTGTTCGACGCTTTCGCCCCGATCCAAGCGCCCCCCGGGCAGAGCGTACTGGCCCGCGTGGTTGTTCATCTTCGTTGCGCGTAGCGTCAGCACGAAGCAGGGTTCGCCTTCATCGTTGGCGATCAGGGTCAGCGCCACCGCAGCCGGCCGCAGGTCTTCACGGGAAACCGGAAGTCTCCGGAATTCGCGCAGATTGGCTTCGATGCGCGCTCGCAGCGCATCGTCGAGGCTCGTCGTCGGGTCGCCCATGGCGAGAGCATACCGCGTCGGGCCCGAAGGTTGGCGCCGCGCCGCTGCGGTCGTCAAACTCCTCTCTCATGCTCAGCCAGATCCGCCGCCGCAAACTCGCACTGCCGAATTCCGCGATCGAGATCGCGCTGCTCGATTGGGGCGGGCAGGGTCCGCTGGCATTGCTCCATCACGCGAACGGATTCTGCGCGGGCACCTGGGGTCCCGTTGCGGAGCGGCTGAGCGACCACTACCACGTGATCGCGATGGACGCTCGGGGCCACGGCGATTCCTCGAAGCCCGAAGGCGCGGACTGCTACCGCTGGGAGTGTTTCGGGCGAGACATCCTGGCCGTCGCGGAATTGCTCGCCGCCGAGCACCCCGACGGTCGCATCGCCTTGGGGCTCGGGCATTCATTTGGCGGCATCGCGATCTTGATGGCGTCGGCCGAGCGGACGGATCTCTTCGAGTACAACGCGCTCGTCGATCCCGTCGTGATCCCGCCGGAGTGGCGGCGGGCGGTGGAGGCAGCCGGCGTGCCCAGCAACGCACTCGCTGAGGGAGCCCGCAACCGCCGCCACGTCTGGCCGAGCCGCGAAGCGGCCCGGGAGAAGTGGCTGGAGAAGACGCTCTTCGCGGATTGGGACCCGAGAGCGTTGGATCTCTATCTCGCCGAGGGCCTCGCCGATCGCCCGGACGGCCAGGTCGAACTCAAATGCAGCGGCGAAACCGAGGCCGCGATCTTCGAAGCCACCGGATCGTTCGATCTGTGGTCATCCGCAGACCGGGTTCGGACGCCGACGCTGATCGAGCGGGGAACTCGAGACGACTTTCCCCGCGCGGCTTACGAGCAACTAGCGGCGCGAATGGCCAACGCACAGATCTGCGACATCGATGCAGGTCACCTCGCCCCGATGCAACACCCCGACCGCGTCGTCGCCCCCATCCTGGAATTCA
>JAHEEJ010000352.1 GCA_024640705.1 Deltaproteobacteria bacterium | reverse complement strand
CTCGGGATCCTGGGTTCCGGTTGGATGGGTGACTGGGCGTCCGTCGATCCACTCCGAAATCCGTGGTGGTGGGTGGAGTGGGCGGCCGTCGTCGTATCCGTCGCATGGCTTGGGGTCGAAGGGTTTCACCATTACGGCATGTCGAAGCGACGACGCCGTCTGGGGCTTTGCAGCTCACTCGACTGCAGCCGCTACCTGCTCTGGGGCCTCACAGGAGCCATCTGGGTGATCTACGAACTGGTCTATGCGATTCAACAGATCGAATTCCAGGCGACAGGCGTGTTCTCGGCCTCGCTCGATTCGATCGCGTCGATACTGGAGGTCGTTCCGACCGCCATGATCTGGCTCATATTCATTCCTCCCGCCGCCTACCAACGCTGGGTGATGCGCTCGGACCCGCATCCGGTCGCCGCGGAGGATTGATCGATGGAAACGTCGCTTTTTGACTTCGCCGCAGAAAAGCTGGAGCAGCACACGGGCTTCAACCAACTCGAGGCCCGCGGCACCCTCCGAATTGCCGTGAAATCGGCTGGACTGGATCCGAAGAGCCTCTCTGTCGATGAACTTCGCGTCGTATTCGAAAAATTGATGCCTGGAGAACTCAAACAGCGCGGCGTCGAGGACGCCGCAAGCGTCTGCTCGGCTGTGATACGCGAGCTCGAGAATGCCCCGATCGGCGAGGGCGATGCAACCTCGAACAATCCCGACGACGTCTTCCGCAGGCTGGCCAAAGCCTGATCGATTCCGGCCACCGGCACCCGTTCGCCCGCTGAGCATGCGAGAAACACTGGGATCATCCAGGTTTCCTGCAAATCTCCGATCGGCTTGGAATCTCCGCCAGGTATGCGGCGACGATCGCCTTAGAGCCTCAAGCTGCACGCCTCACGCTCCGATTAGAAGCGGTAGGAGGTCCTTTGTCCAGTGGCAAGCAACTTCGTGCGTTCACTCATGGGATTTGACTCGAGGCGGGCCTTCCGCGTTTTGCAATTCGGAGCGCAGATCCGGCTTCCGTTCTACCTCCTGCTCATTACCGTTGCGTTCATGTCGCTCTTTGCATGGCATGCATACTCTGCTTACGCAGAGCTGTACACAATGGTGATGACCAATGTTCCCGAGTCGTTTCAAGAGCAGATCCTGCGCCAGACCCACGACTTCAGCATCGTGGGAGCTGCGATCCTCGGCGGTCTCGTGTTCACGATCCTGGGTTTCAGCGTCGCCTACACCCACACACTGATCGGTCCGACCGTCGCCCTGCGCCGCCAGGTGCAGTCGATGAAGGACGGCAACTACCGCACGCGCAACAAACTCAGGAAGACCGATGCAGCCCATCAGGGCCTCGCCAATGACCTGAACGAACTCGCGGAGATCCTGCAGCACGCCCAGTCGAACGCGCGATCCGCTCAGAACTCCCAACGCTCGGCCTGAAACTTCGACTCCCGATCGTCGATCGAAATCCGCTATTACCGATAACCGAATTCCGCGTTCCGAACTCCTTCTGCTAGCCTGACGCCGATCGAGTGCGAGATCCGATGTCGATTTGCGTGCGCTCGATCCATTGATCCGCGGAGTGCGGCAGGCCCGTTTCTTTCGGGCGCGATCGATCACATCGAACGAGGAGAAGGCTCATGACCTGGATCGTCATCGGTGGAATCATCCTGGTACTCGGGGCCACGGTGGTGGGCATCTACAACAAGCTCATCGCGCTGAAAAATCGCTACCAGAACGCATTTGCACAGATCGAGGTTCAACTCAAACGCCGCTACGACCTGATTCCCAACCTGGTGGAAACCGTCAAGGGATACATGGCGCACGAGCGCGGAACGCTCGAGGCCGTCATCCAGGCGCGCAATCAGGCGCTCTCCGGCCTGCAACGCGCAGCCAGCGACCCAGGCGACCCGAGTGCGATCAAGAATCTCGCTGCCGCGGAAGGCGTGCTGGGCGGCGCAATGGGGCGCCTGCTGGCTCTCGCAGAAGCCTATCCGGATCTCAAGGCCAGCGAGAACATGAAGCAGTTGACCGAAGAACTCACGTCGACCGAGAACAAGGTCTCCTTCTCCCGGCAGGCTTTCAACGACGCGGTGACTGCCTACAACATCTACCGGCAGAGTTTCCCCCCGGTGATCTTCGCGAGCATGTTCGGCCATACACAGGACGCGTCCTTGCTCGAGTTCGACAGCGCGGCCATCGCGGAGGCGCCGAAAGTCTCGTTCGCCTGATCGGACCGATGTCGACGAACTTTTTCGAGAACCAGGACGCCGCGCACCGCAACACGAAGCGCCTCGTCCTGCTCTTCGGTCTCGCGGTCGTCGCGATTGCGGGCATGCTCTACCTGCTCGCGGTTCTGGTCACCGGTGTCGAGCCGGCGAGTCCGAACTCCGAGCAGATGGTGATCTCCCCGCTGTGGTGGCAGCCCGATCTCGCGCTAGGCGTCGCGATCGCCACCCTCATCGTGGTGGGGGGTGGCAGCCTCTACAAGATTGCCCAGTTGAGAAGCGGGGGATCCGTGATCGCGGAGGCACTCGGCGGAACCCTGATCCCGCCGGGGACCCGTGACCCCGATGAGCGCAGGCTGCTCAACGTCGTGGAAGAAATGGCCATTGCGTCGGGCATACCGGCGCCGCCCGTCTACCTGCTGGGAAATGAACAGGGCATCAACGCCTTCGCGGCGGGCTTTGCACCGGGGGATGCCGTCATCGGCGTCACGCGCGGTTGCGTTCAACGGCTCAGTCGCGATGAACTCCAGGGAGTCATCGCACACGAATTCAGCCACATCCTCAGCGGAGACATGGGGCTCAACATCCGGCTGATGGGCGTGATCCACGGAATTCTCATCATCGGCATGATCGGTTATTTCCTGCTGCGCTCGTCGCTCTACACGGGATCTCATCGGAGTAGCAGCAGCCGCGACAAGAACGGCTTGCCGATCGTCGCGGTGGGGCTGGGTCTGATGCTGATCGGCTTCCTCGGAACGTTCTTCGGCAACCTCATCAAGGCTTCCGTGAGCCGGCAGCGGGAGTTCTTCGCGGACGCGTCGGCCGTCCAATTCACCCGCAACCCGGGCGGGATCGCGGGCGCATTGAAGCGGATCGGCGGATACGAGGGCGGTTCGATTCTCGCGAGCCCAAACGCCCCCGAGGCGAGTCACATGTTCTTCAGCCAGGGATTGCGCGGCGGATTCCAGATGCTGTTTGCCACGCACCCACCGCTCGAAGAACGCATCCGACGGATCGACCCGAACTGGCAGCCTGGAACCCGGCGAGAGCGAACCCGCTCGATGGGCGACGCAGCGATCGGTACCGCCGGATTCGCGGCGGGAGAACCCGCCGCCGTCGGCTCAGCGACGGGCGATGCCAGCGCCGCAAGCAGTGCGATCGCGCAGGTTGGGCAGCCCACCGCCAAACACATCACCTATGCGGCGAATCTCGTAAAGCGGCTGCCCTCGACCGTCGTCGACGCCGCGCGAGAACCGTACGGAGCGCGAGCCGTGATCTACGCGCTTCTGATCGACCGCGAAGGCGAGACGCGCAATCGACAACTCGACCAGCTCGCGCGCTGTGGAGAATCGGGAATCGAGGCTGAAACACGGCGCCTGCTTCCAGAAATCGAGCCACTCGAAGCGCGTTCCCGAATGCCCCTGATCGACATCGCCCTCCCTTCTCTCTGTGCCCTGTCGCCCAACCAATACCAGGCGTTCAAGACCAACCTGCGCGCGCTCGTCGTCGCGGACGAGAAGATCGAACTCTTCGAGTGGGTGTTGCAACGCATGGTCTTCGCCCACCTGCGGCCCCACTTCGAGCGGGTGAGACCTCCGCGCATCCGCCACACTTCGCTGCGCAAACTCTCCGAGCCGTG